>JAEPNS010000056.1:3389-13530 GCA_017643325.1 Alphaproteobacteria bacterium
GTGCGCGTGCTCCAGGACCAGACCTTCCAGCCGGTGGGTGGGCAGCGAAAGGTCCAGGTCGATGTCCGGGTTGTGGCGACGACGACGAGAGACCTGCAGCAGGAGATCGCCGAAGGCCGCTTTCGTGAGGACCTGTTCTACCGTCTGAGCGTGGTGCCGCTCGAGGTCCCCGACCTCGCGGCGCGGCGCGAGGACATCCCGAAGCTGGCCGAGCACTTCATCCGCCGTTCGGCCGAGACGGGCGGCATGCCCGCGCGCCGCATCGGACCGGACGCGATGTCGGTGCTGCAGGCACACGACTGGCCGGGAAACGTGCGCCAGCTGCGCAACGTGATCGAATGGCTGATGATCATGGCGCCGACCGACCCGCAGCAGCCGATCCGGGCGGACATGCTGCCGCCGGAACTGACCGAGAAGGCGCCGCGCGCCCTGCAGGGTGCGGGCCAGACGGAGTTTCTCTCCCTGTCGCTGCGCGACGCGCGCGAGGAGTTCGAACGCCAGTATCTGGAGGCGCAGATAAACCGGTTCGGTGGTAATGTGTCGAAGACCGCAACCTTTGTGGGCATGGAACGTTCGGCCTTGCACAGGAAGCTGAAGTCGCTCGGCGTTCAGGGGCCGACCATACGAACCTCCGACTAGGGACCAACATCCGGCCGTTTTCGACCGACATGCGTCGATGGCGCCGGGACGCGGGATACTTCCATGAAAGCGATTATTTGCGGCGGCGGCCAGGTCGGTTCGAGCATCGCCCGGGAACTGGCGGCGGAGCGGGTCGACGTGACCGTCATCGACCAGAGCCCGGACCTGATCCGGCGGATTCGCGACACGCTCGACGTTACGGCCATGGTGGGCTTCGCCTCGCATCCCGACGTGCTGGAGGCGGCCGGCGCGCGCGACGCGGACATGATCGTGGCCGTTACCTTTGCCGATGAAGTCAACATGATCGCGTGCCAGGTCGCGCATTCCCTGTTCGACGTCCCGATGAAGATCGCGCGGGTGCGCGCCCAGAGTTACCGCAACCCGATCTGGTCCGATCTTTTCTCGCGCGACAACATGCCGATCGACGTGATCATCTCGCCCGAGATCGAGGTCGCCCGCGCCATCGGGCGCCGGTTCACGGTGCCCGGCTCGTTCGAGATGATCCCGCTCGCCGACAACCGGCTCCGGCTGATCGGCGTGCGCTGCGAGGAGAACTGCCCGATCCTCGACACGCCGCTGCGCCAGCTGACGACACTTTTCCCGGACCTGCGCCTGACGACGATCGGCATCATCCGCGAGGGCAAGCCCATCGTGCCGTCGGGCGATGACCATCTGGAAGTCGGGGACGAGGTCTACATCGTGGTGGATGCGGATCACGTTCCGCGCGCGATGGCGGCGTTCGGTCACGACGAACCGGAGGCGCGCCGCGTGGTGATTATCGGCGGCGGCAATATCGGCCAGAGCCTGGCGGAGGACATCGAGGAGCAGTTCACCGGTGTCACGGCGCGCCTCATCGAGCTGGACAAGGATCGCGCCCAGGCCGTCGCCCAGACCCTGTCGAAAACCACCGTGATCAATGGCGACGCGCTCGATCCGGACATCCTGGACGAGGCGAATATCGGCAAGACGAGCACCGTGGTCGCCGTCACCAACGACGACGAGGTGAACATTCTCGCGTCGCTGCTCGCCAAGCGCTATGGCGCGGAGCGTGCGGTCACCCTGGTCAACAGCAACACCTACAACCCGCTGCTTGCCCCGCTCGGGATCGACGTCGTGGTCAACCCGCGGGTCATCACCGTCTCGACCATCCTGCAGGTCATCCGTCGCGGCCGGATCCGCTCGGTTCATTCGATCGGCGAGAATTTTGGCGAGGTCATCGAGGCCGAGGCGCTGGAGACGTCTAGCCTTGTCGGCCAGCCGATCAAGGACGCGAAGCTCCCGCCCGGCGTCATCGTCGCGTCGATCATCCGCGACGACGAGGTGATCATGGTCGACAAGGACACGGTTATTAACGTCGACGACCGCGTGATCCTGTTTGCGACCAAGGATGCGGTGCGCAAGATCGAGCGGATGTTTGCCGTCCGTCTTGAGTTTTTCTAGGAGACGGGCTCGTGCCGAGAATTGCCTATGTCAACGGGCGCTATGTCGATCACCGCGCCGCCGCGGTCCATGTCGAGGATCGCGGATACCAGTTCGCCGACGGCGTCTACGAGGTCATCCACCTGTTCCGCAACCGGCTGATTGACGAGGAGCCGCACCTCGATCGGCTCGACCGTTCGCTGCGTGAACTCGATATGGCCTGGCCGATGGGGCGGGCGGCGATGAGGGTCGCGATGCGCGAGATCGTGCGCCGGAACGGGTACGCGACGGGCCTTCTCTACATCCAGGTCACCCGCGGTGTCGCGCCGCGCGACCACAAGTTCCCGCAACTGCCGATGTCGTCCCTGGTGATGACCGTGCGACCGATCCCGGAGTTTCCCGACGACATGCGCGAGGAAGGTGTGGCCGTCGTGACCATCGACGACATCCGCTGGGCGCGCCGTGACATCAAGTCGATCTCCCTGCTTCCCAACGTCTTGGGAAAGCAGGCGGCAGCGGATGCCGGTGCCTATGAGGCATGGATGATCGACGCCGATGGCATGGTCACGGAAGGCACCTCGTCGAACGCCTGGATCGTCAACGGGGAGGGGACGCTTGTCACCCGTCCGGCGGACCATGACATCCTTCGCGGAATCACCCGGCAGGCCATCCTGCGCATGGCCGACGAGCTGGACATCGCGTTCGAGGAGCGGCCGTTTTCACGCGACGAGGCGCTGGGAGCCCGCGAGGCGTTCATGAGCAACTCGTCGCACTTCGTCACGCCGGTCACCCGGATCGACGACAATGCGATCGCCAACGGGCGACCGGGATCGTTGAGCACGGCCTTGCACGAACGTTACCTCGATTTCATGAAGGAATTTCAGAAGCTTAACTAGTTTTGTGCGGATTTCTCGACTTTTCCCGCCGAACGGACTGGAAATCCGCCCGGTGACGTCTAACGTATATAACCATGTGAAAATACAGGGCTTCGGCCCTTAACCTATCAACCCGAAGCACGCATAATACAACCAACACAAGAATACGGCTGAGGTAATAAAGATGGCTGCCGAACGGTCACAGAATGTTCAGGATGTCTTCCTGAACCACATCCGCAAGAACAAGACACCGGTGACGATCTTTCTCGTCAACGGCGTGAAGTTGCAGGGTGTCGTCACCTGGTTCGATAACTTTTGCGTCCTGCTGCGCCGCGATGCGCATTCGCAGCTTGTGTACAAGCATGCGATTTCGACGGTGATGCCGTCGATGCCGGTCCAGCTGTTCGAGCCGGAAACGGAAGATCAAGAGGCCGAAGCGGCCGAGTAATCGCCGGTTTTGGCGCACAACGACACGACCGATTTCGCGATCGACGGCCCCGTACAGACCCGGGCCGTCGTGCTGCAACCAGTTATTCGTGAACGCGGATCGCCTTCGGCGGACCGCGATCCCGACGTGCTGCTCGCCGACACCGCGGGGCTTGCGCACGCCATCGATCTCGATCTCGCGGCATGCCGCGTCGTGAGCCTCAACCGGCCGCGTCCCGCCACGTTGTTCGGCGAAGGCGTCGTGGAGGAGGTCCGCGAGCGCGTGCACGCCGAAGAGGCCGGTCTGGTAATCGTCGGCGGTCCGCTTTCGCCCGTCCAGCAGCGCAACCTTGAGCGTGCCTGGAAGTGCAAGGTGATCGACCGGACAGGGCTCATCCTCGAGATTTTCGGAGCCCGTGCGCGGACCCGCGAAGGACAGCTTCAGGTAGAACTTGCGGCGCTAACCTATCAGCGCAGCCGCCTCGTACGTTCGTGGACCCACCTTGAGCGGCAGCGCGGCGGTTTCGGCTTCGTTGGCGGTCCCGGTGAAAGCCAGATCGAGCTTGACCGCCGTCTCATTGACGACCGCATCGCGCGCCTGAAAAAGGAGCTGGACCAGGTTCGCCGGACACGCGGCCTGCACCGCCGTGCGCGTGAGCGCGTGCCGTACCCGCTGATTGCGCTCGTCGGATATACGAACGCCGGCAAATCGACCCTTTTCAACCGCCTGACCCGCGCAGACGTTTATGCCGAGGACATGCTGTTCGCGACCCTCGATCCGACCATGCGCCAGATCGAGCTGCCATCGGGCCGCACGGCGATCCTGTCCGATACCGTCGGGTTCATTTCCGAATTGCCGCACGACCTCGTTGCGGCCTTCCGGGCGACGCTGGAGGAAGTCGTCGCCGCGGACATCGTCCTTCACGTGCGCGATTGTGCCGACCCGGACACCGAAGGCCAGCGCCAGGACGTTGAGGAGATCCTCGCCAACCTGATCGGGGAGCCGGACGAAGGGGACGACGGAGACGGGCCCGTCCGGATCGAGGTCCTGAACAAGATCGATCTGCTGTCCGTCGAGGAGCGTGACTCGGTGCGCGAGAGGGCGCGGCGTTCCGATGATATCGTGGCGCTGTCCGCGACGACCGGGGAGGGCTGCGACGCTCTCCTCGACGCGATCGACGGCGCCCTCGCCGCCGCCGACTCCGTGGCCGAGGTCGAAATCGACCTCAGCGACGGGGCGACGCTGGCCTGGCTCTACGAAAAGGGCGAGGTGCTGTCGCGCGAGGACGACGGCATGCACAGCCGTCTGAAGGTTCGCCTCGCGCCGCGCGACCTGGCGCGGCTGAACAAGCGGCGCGGGGCAAACGGGTCATCCGCATGAATGCGCTGGTGTCCGACCCGTCGCAGGTGATCAACCTGATGCAGGAGGCCGCCCGCGAGATCATTCTCCCGCGCTTCCGCTCGCTTGAGGACGGGCAGATCGACGAGAAGGACGGCGGGGAACTTGTCACCGTTGCGGACATCGAAACCGAGAAATGGCTCACGGCGCGGCTGCCCGGAAGCACCGTCGTGGGCGAGGAAGCGGTGTTCGCGGACAAGTCTGTCTTCGACCGCCTGTCTGGCACGGATCCCGTGTGGGTGATCGATCCCATCGACGGGACATGGAATTTCGCACATGGCCGACCGGTCTTTGCGGTCCTGATTGCCCTCGTCGTGGAGGGCATGGTGGTCGGCGGCTGGATCTACGAACCGGTCTCGGGGACAACGATCGTGGGCATGCGCGGCGATGGCGTCGTGTTTGACGGGTCACCCGTCCGGCTCGGGCCGCCGCCTGGCGAGTCCGGCTATGTGGGCACCGCGGCCCGCTACCTGTTCGAACGCACCGAGCAGCGCCCCGACGTTGTCGACCGGGTTTATCGGCCGAACTGCGCCGGCCACGAGTATGTTTTGATCCTCTCCGGCGAGCGCGCGTTTTCCGCCTACACGAAACTGATGCCGTGGGACCATGCGGCGGGAAGTTTCCTGGTGCGCGAGGCGGGTGGCCACAGTGCGCTGCTCGACGAGGGACTGTACGATGTTGCGCGGCCGCGCGGCGATCTGCTGACGGCCGACAGCGAGGCGACGTGGCACGATGTCGCCGCGATTATGCGAGAAAACGACTGATCCGGGAGCAGGGGGATTTCCATGGCAGATTCTAGAAAAACGGCGTTCATCGGCCTTGGCGTGATGGGCTATCCGATGGCGGGTCACCTGAAGTCTGCCGGGCATGATGTCGCGGTCTACAACCGCACGGCGGCCAAGGCGGAAACCTGGGCCGGCGAACATGGCGGGACGGCCCACACCACGCCGCGCGAGGCCGCATCGGGAGCGGAGTTCGTCTTTGTGTGCGTCGGCAATGACGACGATGTGCGAAGCGTCGTCCTCGGGGACGACGGCGTCCTCGCCGGGATGGAAAAGGGCGCGACCCTCGTCGATCACACGACCGCATCCGCGGACCTTGCGCGCGAGCTCGCGCAGACCTGTGCCGAGGCCGGGATCAGTTTCCTCGATGCGCCCGTGTCCGGCGGACAGGCCGGCGCCGAAAACGGCGTTCTCACGGTGATGGTCGGCGGCGAACAGGAGACCTTCGACAGTGCGGCCCCGGTGATCGATGCGTATGCGCAGGCGTGCACGCTGATCGGGCCGGCCGGCTCCGGGCAACTTGCGAAAATGGTGAACCAGATCTGCATCGCCGGGGTTGTGCAGGGACTGTCCGAAGCCGTGAATTTCGGGATGAAGGCCGGGCTCGACATGGAAAAGGTGATCGGCACGATTTCCAAGGGCGCGGCGCAAAGCTGGCAGATGGAGAACCGCTGGGAGACGATGGTCGCCGGAAAGTTCGACTACGGGTTCGCGGTGGACTGGATGCGGAAGGATCTCGGCATCTGCCTCGCCGAGGGTGAACGCAACGATGCCCGGTTGCCGGTCACGGCGCTCGTCGACCAGTTCTACGCCCATGTGCAGGCCCGCGGCGGCAATCGCTGGGACACCTCAAGCCTGATCCACCTGCTCGCGAACGACTGACTCTCAGCCGCCGTCCAGCGCGGAAAGCAGGGGCGCGAGTTCGTCCTGGTAGGTCTTCCAGCGTCCCAGCGAGGAGCGGTAGATCGGCTGGCGCACCTGTGCGTTGCTGCGGGTGCGCACGTTGCGGCGTGTCTTGTGAAAATCGAGGCATGCCGCTTCCCAGTCGAGCCCGCAGAACCGGACCAGTTCGCGCGAGCGGCCCTCCTGGTCGTCGATCATTTCCTCGTAGGACAGGTCGAGAATGCGTCCCGGCAGCACGTCGTGCCAATGCCGCATCAGGGCCTGGTATTCGCGATGATAGCGGCCGAGGTTGGTGAGGTCGTAGGAGTAGGCGTGGCTGCCCACGAAATCGCCGAAGTAGATCGACAGGCAGGTGTCGCGGGGGTCGCGCACGCAATGGACGATCTTGGCGTTGGGAAACAGCGTGGCGATCAGGCCGACATGGTGGAAGTTGCCGGGCATCTTGTCGACGATCCGCGCCGCGTGGGGGGCACATCTTTTGAGGGATCGCAGGTACGCTTCGGCCGTACGCGCCGTCGCCTCCGCGTCGAGGCTCTCGATGCATGCCGGATAGGCGCGCGTATCGTTGAGGGTTTCGCCGAGTCCGTCGGCGAGGCGCAGCATGTCCTCGCGCTCACCGGCGCCGTGGACGTTCGAGTGGCTCGCCAGGATCTGCTCGACCAGGGACGTGCCTGAACGCGGCATGCCCAGGACGAACACGGGAACCTTCGAGCCGTTGCCCCAGTCCGCACAACGCGCGAAGTGATCGGCATCGAACGCCTCGCGGATGGCCTGCGTGTGTTTCCGGTACGCCTCGATATCGAACACAACGTCCTTCAGGGCGTTTCCCTTGCGCCAGTGGCCGAACCCGTCGGCATGCGCTTTCACGTTGATATGCGCGGCGCCGGCAGCCATGTGCAGGACCGCGCGGCGCGGCGCGGGAACGCGCGGATCCGCGAGCATGTCCTCGAGCGGTCCATAGGCCGGGTCGGCAGGTGTCAGCTCCTTCAGGTTTGCCAGTTCGCGCAGCGCCCCGGCGTGGGTCGGCTCCAGCTTCAGCGTGCGGCGCAGCCACTTTTTCGCCTCGCCGGGCTGTCCGGCATCGACCAGCGCGCGTGCGCGCCCGTAATGGGCTTCGACCGAGCGTGGCGCGTTCTCCAGGACCGCGTCGAAGTCGGCGATCGCGCGCTGGCTTTGTCCGGCGCGATAGCGCGCCCAGCCGAGGACCAGAAGCGGGCGCACCGCTTCCGGCTTATCCGCATGCGTGTCTTCCAGGATGGCAAGCGCGTCCTCGTGAAAGGCCATGCGGCTCAGTGTGCGGCCGAGGTCGCAACGGATATCGACATCGTCCGGGCGCAGATCGCGCGCCTTTTCGAGAAGGTCGCGCGCGCGCAGAAAATTCTCGGTCTCGAAGGCGAGGCGCCCCAGCGCATGGAGGCACTTCACGTCGTCGGGCCGGACGTCGAGCGCGCGTTCGTAGCAGGCGGTTGCACGTGCGATATCACCGCGGTGCTCGTGGCGGCGAGCCAGCCGGCAGGCGGTGGCATGCGCACGGGTGCTGTCGCGGCCGACGAGGCCGTGCCATGCGGTGGTCGCGCCGACGAGTTTTTCCTCAAGGCGAAGCCGGAACGTGCGGCCGACATGTCCGCGCAGCAGTGACATGCCGAGTTTCTGGGCCTCGAGTGCGGCACCGTTCGCACCCAGCATCTTCAACGCTGCCGCGTGGCCGAGTGCGGCCTCGTGGGAAAGCGGGTCTATCAGGCGCGCCAGCTCGAAGTGCTCCGCTGCACCGGCGGGGTCTCCGGTTTTCAGGAGCGTCTGGCCGAGCGCGATCCGGTAGGGCGCGAAGCTCCGGCGCATGTCGACGGCGCGCGCCAGGTGCCGTGCCGCCAGGTCCGCGTGGCCGTTGCGAAGCGCGGCGAGACCCATGAGGAACCATGCGTCGGGCTGGTCGGGATGGGCTTCCACGATCGAGCCGCAGGTGCGTTCGGCTTCGCCGAAATGCCCGCGTTGCATGGCATCGCGCGCGCTCCTGAGCAGTTCGGTGAAATTGCGGCTTTCGCCCGCTGTCTCGATCGCGACCGTATCCATGAACCGTCTCCCCGGTGGTGGCCAGGCGCGCCGCCCTCGCCGGACGGCCGCGTGTTCGGGGGACGTTATCGGAAGAAACGGGAATGTGGTCGCTTTTCGCGTGCGATTTTAGGCACTTATGTGTTGGAAATAGTCCTAATTTTCATCGATTTTGGCAGCTTGCCAGCGGCGTTCGTACTCCTCGATCCCGACGTCGCCCCAGGCGACCCCGTCGTCTCGAAGGGAATTCTCGACCTTCCGGAAACGGCTGTCGAACTTCGCATTGGTGCCGCGCAGCGCGAATTCCGGGTCGATCTTGAGGTGTCGCGCAAGGTTCACGCAGGAAAACAGGAGGTCGCCCATTTCGTCCGCGAGGCGGTCCGGGGCACCGCCGGCCTTCATCTCAGCCTTCAGCTCTCCGAGTTCCTCTTCGATTTTTTCGACGACCGGGCCCACGCTCGCCCAGTCGAAGCCGACCCGCGCGGCACGCTTCTGCAGTTTCTCGGCGCGGGTGAGGGCCGGCAGCGCGACCGGCACGTCGTTCAGCGCGCTCGGGGCCTGGCCGGTCCTGGCGGCCTTGGCCGCGCGTTCGTCGGCCTTCTGGCTTTCCCAGGCGTCGCGGAGGCTCCTGTCCGCATCGTGGTTCTCCCGGTCGAAGACGTGCGGGTGGCGGCGGATCAGCTTGTCCGCGATTGCGCCCGCGACATCCTCGAAGTCGAAGCTGCGTTCCTCTTCGGCCATGCGCGCGTGGAAGACGACCTGCAGGAGCAGGTCGCCGAGTTCCTCGCGCAGGCCGTCCCGGTCGTCCCGCTCGATCGCGTCGGCGACCTCGTAGGCCTCCTCGATGGTATAGGGCGCGATTGAACGGAAATCCTGCTCGACGTCCCAGGGGCAGCCGGTCTGCGGGTCGCGCAGGCGCACCATGACGTCGAGGAGGCGGTCGATATTGCGTTGGGGCATGGCGAGGGTCCGGCGAACGGTGTTTGGTGCGCGAGCCTGCTCGTGTAGCGTCGCGGGCCGAGTCAGTTCAAAAGGAGCAGAGATGCAGTATTTCGTATACCGCGTGGACAAGCCGGGCACCCACGACCTTCGCATGGAGACGCGGCCGGCGCATATGGAGTTCGCGGAAACGCTGGGCGACACGCTGGTCTTCGCCGGCCCTGCCATGGACGACGACGGCAACATGGTCGCCAGCGTCTGGATCATCGAGGCCGACGACCGCGCCCACGCCGAGGCGATCACGGCGGAAGATCCCTACGAGAAGGTCGACCTGTTCGAAACGAAGATCATCCGGCGGTTCGTGCGCACGGCCGGGACCGGCTAGCGGCTAGAGCAGGTTTTTGACGCCGCTCGATGCCGGAATTTCGCTGCCCATGACGTAGGCCTCGTGGTTCTGCTCGATCCGGGCCCTGTCGTAGAGATAGTTGACCATCATGCCGGCGGATTGCTGGAAGCCCTTGGCCGATGTGTCGCCGAGCCAGTTGATCCTCTCGACGCGCGCCCCGTTGCTCAGGTGGAAATGCGCTACGGGGTCGAGCGCGGTGCCGGTCGCCTCGCGCCGCTGGTACAGCAGGTATCCCGCAGCGAGGTGCAGCAGGACAGGCTTGAGGGCCTCGGCGACGGCGGCATCGAGATGCCAGTCCGGGCGG
>JAEPNS010000057.1 GCA_017643325.1 Alphaproteobacteria bacterium
TCCGCGAAAACAGCCCGGACCGAGCCGAGGCCGTTGATCCGCACTTCGTAGGCTTCGCCCGGCTCGGCGGCGACCATGGGGCCCAGCGCGCCGGACATCACGACGTCGCCGGCGGCCAGCGGGCGCCCGCGTGCGACCATCTCGCGCGCCAGCCAGACCATGGCGTTCAGCGGGTTGCCGAGGCACGCCGCGCCCGCGCCGACCGAGACCGGCTCGCCGCGATGCTCGACCACCATGCCGCACAGGCGGGTATCGAAATCCTCCAGCGCGTGCGGCTCGTTGCCGAGGATGAATGCGCCCGCCGAGCCGTTGTCGGCGACGGTGTCGACGATGCCGATGTCCCAGTTCTTCACCCGGCTGTCGACGATCTCGATCGAGGCACAGGCGTAGGCGATCGCGTTGGTCACGTCCGCGACGGTGGGGCGTTCCATCGGCAGGTCGTCGGCGAGCACGAAGGAAATTTCACCCTCGATCTTCGGCGCGATCAGCTTGCCCGCAGGGATCTCCTCGCCGTCGCTGTAGACCATGTCGGCGAACAGCATCCCGAAGTCCGGCTGGTCGACGCCCAGCTGCTTCTGCACGACACGCGACGTGAGCCCGATCTTGCTGCCGATCAGCCGGCGTCCGTTGTCGACCCAGTGTTTGGTATTCACGTCCTGGATCGCGTAGGCGGAATCAATATCGCCCTCGGGCAGGCTGTTGCGCACGGGCTCGCATGCCACGCCGGTCTCGCCGGCCTTGCGCAGGCCCGTCGCGAGTGCGTCGATGGTTTTCTTTGTCGGCTTTCCGGCCACGGTCTTTCACCCCGGTTCGTTCAAGCGGTCACTATTTTTCTAGAAACCGTCGCCGGGCGAGTCCACGCGAACCATCGAAAGCGTTTCATTTTGTGAAATGGCGAAGTTTGTTGTTTTCTGTTTTCCGCTGATTTCCGGTGCTCCTGGCTTGGGAAGTTTTGTCATGCCCGCACTTGTTGCGGGCATCCACGTCCACCGGCTTCTTCGATATCTCAGCGTGACGCGCCGACGTGGATGGCCGGAACAAGTCCGGCCATGACGAACGGGACCAGTCGTCACCCGTCCGTCATCTCGTCCCAGATGCGGGCGAACTCCGCCTCGCTCGCGGCAAAGGCCTCCACCAGCCGCGGGTCGAAATGGCCCGCCGTGTCCACCCGCTCGTCGCCGGTCAGGATGATTTCGCGGGTCCGCGCGTGGTCGAAGGCGGGCTTGTAGGCGCGTCTGGACCGCAACGCGTCGTAGATGTCGGCCATCTGCACGATCCGCGCGGACAGGGGGATGTCCTCCCCGGCAATTCCGTTGGGGTACCCGCTGCCGTCCCATTTCTCGTGATGGTTCAGCGCGATCTCGGCCGCCATGTCCAGGCGGGGCGATTTGCTGAGGATGCGGTGCCCGTAGACCGTGTGGTTGTCCATCTCGCGGCGCTCGTCCGGCGTCAGGTCGCCGCTCTTGCGCAGGATGGCCGGGGACACGCTCATCTTGCCGACGTCGTGGAGCTGCGCCGAGTAGCGGAGCCGGTGGCAGTATTTCTCGTCCTGCCCGAGCGTGCGCGCGAGCAGGTGGCTGTACTCGTTGACCCGGTAGACATGGTTGCCGGTCCCCTCGTCGTAGATCTCGGCCGCGCGGGCGAGCATGGAGATCGTGAGGCGGAAGGCGTCGTCGCCGCGCATGCCGTCGGGCACGTCGATCCGGGCCAGTGTCTCGACCTGGTCGCGCAGGCGTTCGTCGGTCGTGGCAGGGTCCGCACCGATCCGCTCCAGCAGGTCGGCCCGCTCCACGGCCGCGCCGGCCAGCCGGCAGAAGCGCACGAACAGGTCGCGCGGAGCCTCGGACAACCCGCCGTCATGGCGGACGAGTGCAACCACACCGACGGTCTCGCCACCGTGATTGGTGAGGGGAAACGCGCCGCCGCGGCCATCGGGGTCGAGGACCGCGGCACCGGTCCGCATCGCCTGCTGCACCTCGGCGGGCACGGGCGCCGCCGCACGCGGCTCGCCAGTCTCCGGGTAGGCTGCGCTGGGTTCGAGATGCGTCTCGCCGCGCACGTGCCGCGCCACGAACAGGGTGCCCGCATCCGCCGCCATCAGGTCGCAGGCCTGGCGCAGCACCTTGGCGGCGAGCAGGTCGGCGGTCTGGCCGGGGTGATGGTCGATCAGTTCGGTGAAGGACAGGCGCGGCGTCATGTCCGCCTATGCGCCCTCAAGGCCGGCCCGCAGCGTGATGTCGTTGAACTGGATCGCGGTGTGCTGGCCGGCGAGGTCGGCGGGCGCCTCGCGCGCGAGCCAGGCGAGCACCTTGCCCGGGCGTTCGGGAGGCTGGCCGTCCTCGGGCCGGAGCGGCGACGCCCGGAACGCCGGCACGGCATAGATTTCGCGCACCATGTCGGTGTTCGTGAGGCCGGGCGAGAAGGCGAAGATGTTCACACCGCTGTCGGCGAGGTCGTAGTGCAGGCACTGGGTCATGGAGATCAGCGCGGCCTTCGACGAGCAGTAGGCGGCGTAGAAGCGGTCAGGCATCGAGGCCCGGACGCTGGTGATGTTGATGATCGTGCCCGCATCGCGCTCCAGCATCGAGGGCAGCGCGGCGTGGATCAGGTTGTAGGGGCCCATGACGTTTACCATCAGCAGGCTGCTGTACCGGTCCGGGGTGACCTCGGACACCGGGCCCATGACGTTGGTGCCGGCGTTGTTGATGAGCACGTCGATCCGGCCGTGCTGATCGAGCACGCCGTCGACGAAGGCCCTGGCGGCGTCCGGGTCCGATACGTCGAAGCCGTGACATTCCGCGCTCGACCCGCGTGCCTCGACAGCGGCTTTCGTCTCCTCGCAGGCGTCCGGCGTGCGCGCGGTCAGCACCAGATGGCCGCCGTCCGGCGCCATCTCGCGCGCTGCGGCGGCACCGATCCCGCGGCTCGCGCCGGTCAGCACCACGATCTTGTCTTTCAGGCTCGCCATGTCCGGTTCCTCCCCGTTGGGCGCGGATTGTGGCGCGCCCGGCGCCAAAAGAAAACGCCCGGGCCGGAGCCCGGGCGTTTCCGCATGATGTTCCGGAGGTGGAACTACTCGCGCTGTCCGAACAGATGCAGAAGCATCATGAACAGGTTGATGAAGTTCAGGTACAGGCTCAGCGCGCCCATGATCGCCTTCTTGCCGGCGACCTCGGAATTGTCGAGCTCGTTGTACATCTCCTTGATGCGCTGGGTGTCGTAGGCGGTCAGGCCGACGAACACGAGGACGCCGATCACCGACACCACGAACTGGATCATCGAGGAGCCGATGAAGATGTTCACGATGCTCGCGATGATGATGCCGATCAGGCCCATGAACAGGAACGTGCCCCAGCCCGACAGGTCGCGCTTGGTGGTGTAGCCGTAGAGGCTCATCGCCGCGAAGGTGGCCGCGGTGATGAAGAACACCCGGGCGATGCTCGCGCCGGTGAAGGTGATGAAGATGTGGGCCATCGACAGGCCCATCACGCCCGCGAACAGCCAGAACAGCAGCTGCGCGGTCGATGCCTTCATGCGGTGGACGCCGAAGCTGAGCACCATGACGAAGGCGAGCGGCGAGAGCATCGCGATCCAGGCAAGGATCGTCGGCTGGAAGCCGCCCTGCGGCGTCGGTGCGTAGAAGAGCTGGAGCAGCGCGGGCGTGCTGGCGACGAGCCACGCCACGATGCCGGTCAGCGCGAGGCCGGTCGTCATGTAGTTGTAGACGCGCAGCATGTAGGCGCGCAGACCCTCGTCGATCTGCTCTGCCGCTGCGGTGCGGCCCTGGATAACCGTGCCGCGTTCGAATTCGTTTGCCATTGGTTGTGTTGTCCCTTTCGGGGCTCCCCTGCTGAAACGACAAATCTGAGTTGAGAATATGGGATGGCTGGCGGGCCGAATCAACCGCCCGCGCGTTGGATTTTCCGTGATTTCAAGGCGTTTCGGGCGTGTTAGGCGTCGAATATCGACCGTCCGTCGCGCTTTGCGGCCTCCAATCGCGCCTTCAGCGCGTATCCCACATGCAGGCCGCCCAGACCGAGCGCGAGCACGGCCGGAATCCAGCGGATGTCCGCCGGAATCGCCGGCACCAGCGTGGCCAGCAGCAGGACGCGCATCGCCAGCCGCGACCAGACCTGCCAGAGCGGCAGCTGTCCGCGCGGCCCGCGGGGTGCGATCGCGGCATCGGCAAAGCCGAGGACACCGGCGATCACCACCCACTGGCCGAGCAGGCCGAGCTGCAGCGGCAGCAGCGCTAGGACCAGTGCGAACAGTGCGGCGGTCATGGTGGCCAGCCGTTCGCTGTAGGCGCTGTCCGATCCGGTCACGCGCGCGAGCCAGTTGTCGCAGGATTCGACGAGTGCGCCGGTCAGGCCCAGCGCGGCCAGCGACCAGAGCAGGTCCGGCGGCTGGATTCCCGCGGGCAGCAGTGCGAGCCCGCCGAGCGTGCAGGCGATGATCACGCGGATGATGGTGAAGCGGGTGCCGGTGGTCAGGTCCGCGCCCATCGCCTGGTCGAGGTTGCCCGGGGCGGCCGGGTTGGGGACGCGCACCACGGCGGCGAGCACGAACAGCACCAGCATCAGCACCACGCTCGCGACCGGCGGCGCGATGCCGAGCCCGAAGGCCGTCGCGAACAGGAAGGCCACGGCGCTGGTCCCGAAGATCGTCAGCGGGATGTGCCCCATCCGCATGGTGTTCACCTTCGGGGCGTGAAGCACCGGCCGTGCCGCGCCTTCGGGCGCGTCCGCGTCAGCTCCCCGGATGTCTGGTTCGTCTTCCGGCGGGCGTGGGGTCGTGGCCGGGCTCATGGCGGTGTCCTATTCGTTGCGAAGCCAGGGGGACGACTTCTGTCCCATGGCCCGCCATGTTCCTACCATGCCTGCGCCCACCGTGATGAGGGTCGCGATCAGCGCGACGCTCGCCACGGCTGCCGGCTCCAACGTCCATTCGACCTGCAGCAGGTAGGTCACGACCGCCCAGCCGGTGACGCTGCCCACGATCGCGGCGATGGCAGCGGTCACGAGGCCGAGCAGCCCGTACTCCAGCACATAGGCCGAGACGATGTCGCGCCGCGTCGCGCCGAGGACCTTCAGCACCACGCTGTCGTAGATGCGCCGACGCTGGCCCGCGGCGATGGCGCCGGCGAGCACGAGGGTCCCGGCGACCAGCGTGATAAGTGCCGTGAAGCGCACCGCCGCGCCGACGTTTCCGACCAGCGCCGCTGCTGTTTCCAGTGCGGCGCGCATGCGCACGGACGTGACGTTGGCGAAGCGGTCGGTCACCGCCCGTTCGAGCGGGTCCTCGGCGGCCTCGTCGGCGTGGACGATGGCGATGTGCATGCGCGGCGCGGACTCGAGGATGCCCGGCGAGAAGATCATCACGAAGTTGATGCCGATCCGCTGCCAGTCGATCTCGCGCGTGTTGGCGATGGTCGCGGTGAACTCGCGGCCAAGCACGTTGACGGTCAGCGTGTCGCCGAGGTCGAGCCCGAGGCCCGACGCGACGCGCTCGTCGAGGCTGACGAGCATCTCGCCGTCATAGTCTGCGGGCCACCATTCGCCGGACACGATCTCGTTGTGCTCGGGCGCGGACGCGGCCCAGGTGATGCCGCGGTCGCCCCGCAGGACCCAGCGCGCGTCGGGCGGCGCGTCGGCCTCCGACACCCGCGTCCCGTTCAGGGCGACGATTCGCCCGCGCAGCATCGGCACCTGCTCGCGTTCGCCGACACCGGGGATGGAATCGACCGTCTGCTCAAAGGGCTCGATCTGGTCCGGCTGGATGTCGACGAAGAAGAAGGCCGGGGCGTTCTCCGGCAGTTCGTCGGAAATCATGCGGCCGAGATTGCCCTCGATGGTGGCCACCGTGACCAGCATCGACAGCCCGAGACCGAGGGACAGGACCACCGAGGCCGTGGGCGCGCCGGGCCGGTGCAGGCCCGCGATCGCCAGCCGCAGCGCCGGGTGACGCAGGCCCCGCATCCGCGCGGCGCCTTTCGCGATGCCCCAGGCCGCGAGCCGGAAGGCGATCATCGCGCCGGCGGAGCCGGCCACGAACCAGAGTGCGAACCCGGCGTCCGACGCCGTGGCGACGGCGAGGCCCGCGAGTGCGGCGGCTAGCGCCGCCGTGGCGGCGATATACGGGCGGCGCGGCAGGCCGCGCGTCGGGGCGACGACGGAGCGGAACAGGCTGCCCGCGGGGATGTCCCCGGCGCGTGCGATCGACCAGACCGAGAATGTCAGGGCGGTGAGCAGGCCGAACAGCGCCGCGACGGCGAGCGGCCCCGGAAAGATGCCGGTCTCCAGGCGGATCGGCACCAGCTGTGACAACAGGTCGGTCAGGGCCATCGGCAGGAGCGCGCCGAGCACCAGCCCGATCGCGGTGCCGAGGCCGGCCAGTGCGAGCACCTGCAGGAGGTAGACCCGGAAGACCAGTGCGCGCGGTGCGCCCAGGCACTTCAGGGTGGCGATGGTGCTCGTGCGGCCGTCGAGCCAGGCGCGCACTGCGTTGGCCACGCCGACGCCGCCGACCAGCAGCGCGGTGAGGCCGACAAAGGACAGGAACAGCGTGACGCGCCCGATCAGCCGGGTAAGGCGGGGCGAGGACTCGTCCAGCGTGCGGACCCGCCAGCCCGCCTCGGGGAAGTCCGCACCGAGCTGCGCCACCGTCGCCGCGATGTCGCTGCCCTCGGGCAGGGCGATCCGGTAG
The DNA here is from genome assembly GCA_017643325.1 of Alphaproteobacteria bacterium. Lineage (GTDB taxonomy): Bacteria > Pseudomonadota > Alphaproteobacteria > UBA6615 > UBA6615 > JABJAG01. The sequence goes on from JAEPNS010000057.1 coordinate 6,706, forward strand.
GTGTAGCGGATCAGGCTGCCCGGCTGCACCAGCCCCGTCTCGGCGAGCGCCGCGTCCGCGATCATGAGCCGCGGCCCGAGCGTGAACAGCCCCGACCCGCCTATCCGGTCGGGCTCGCGATCGATGGCGGCGCGGATCTCGAACCGTGCCTCGCCGACCCGGATGATGTCGCCGACCTGCATCTCCACGACATTCAGGAATTCCGGCGCGACCGCGGCGCCCCAAAGGCCGTCGCGCTGCGCGAACAGTTCCTCGCGGGGCAGCGGCGGCGAGGTCTCCAGCGTGCCGTAGAGCGGGTAGGCGGGCTCGACGGTCTTGAGCTCGACCAGCGCGCGCCGGGCATCGGGACCCGTGCCCCGGGCCATGGCGCGCATTTCCGCGCTGCCCGCCACGGCGCCCGTCGCGGCGAGGCCGGCGCGTTCGGCCGGCGTGGTCGGCCGGTGCACGAGATCAACCCGCAGGTCGCCGCCGAGGATCTGGCGCGCATCGGCGCCGATGCTTTCGGCGAGCATCGCGCGCGTCGAGCCGACCGCCGCGATGGCCGCCACGCCCAGCGCGAGGCAGGCGATGAAGATCCGGAATCCCTTCAGCCCGCCGCGAAGCTCACGCCGCGCGAGCCGCGCCGCGAGCGGCCAGGAGACGGCTTCGTCTTTCATCGCGGGATGCTCACGCCGCTTCGCCATCGGGCTCGATGCGGCCGTCGCGCAGGTGGACCACCCGGTCGCACAGGGCCGCAATTGCCGGATCGTGGGTGATCAGGACGAGTGTCGTGCCGCGCGTGCGCGACAGGTCGAACAGGGTCTCGATAATTTTCTCGCCGGTGTCGCCGTCGAGGTTGCCGGTCGGCTCGTCGGCCAGCAGCAGGTCGGGCCCCGGCGCGAAGGCGCGCGCCAGCGCGACGCGCTGCTGTTCCCCGCCCGAAAGCTGCGAGGGGTAATGGTCGAGCCGGTGGCCGAGCCCGACCGCCTCGAGGCTTGTGCGCGCACGGTCGAAGGCATCCGCCTCGCCCGCGAACTCCAGCGGGACCGCAACGTTTTCCAGCGCGTTCATGGTCGGGATCAGGTGGAAGGCCTGGAACACGATGCCGACGCGCCTGCGCCGGAAGCGCGCCAGCGCGTCCTCGTCCCTCCGCGACAGGTCCTCGCCGCCGACATGGACCGACCCGCCGGTGAGCCGTTCCAGCCCGGCCATCACCATCATCATGGTGGACTTGCCCGAGCCCGACGGCCCGACCACGCCGAGCCGCTCGCCGCGCGCGACCTCGAGATCGATTCCACGCAGGATATTGACGTCGCCGCTTGCGCTCGCCAAATGAAGTTCCGCGCCGGACAGCGCGATCATCGGTTGCGCACGCGTCGAATCGTCCGGCGCCCGGTTCATTTCCGCGCCCGACAGGTCGTTCATGCTCACTCGCTTTCGACAAACAGGATCACGTGCAGTTGATACATATGGCCGCGCAATCCGGATCATCAATGCCGGAGTTTTGACGGCCGGGCGCGGATTCGCCGGGTTGCTGGTCGGTGCTCTGTTGCTGTCCGCCACTGCGCAGGCGTCCGAAACCCCCGTGATCGTGGCCTTCGGCGACAGCCTGACCGCGGGTTACGGGCTGGAGGACGCGGATTCCTTCCCCGTGCGCCTGGAGGCGTCGCTCGCCGAGAACGGCACCCCGGCGCGCGTGATCAACTCCGGCGTCTCGGGCGACACGACGGCGGGCGGACGCGCGCGGCTGGCCTGGTCGCTGCCCGAGGAGGTCGATCTCGTGATCCTCGAACTGGGCGCCAACGACGGCCTGCGCGCGATCGATCCGGCCGAGACCGAGGCGAACCTCGACGCGATGCTCGCCGAGCTGCAGCGCCGCGACATCGACGTGCTGCTCGCCGGCATGCTGGCGCCGCCAAATCTCGGGTGGGAGTACGGCGAGGCGTTCAACAGCGTCTTTCCCCGGCTCGCGGAGAAGTACGACGCCACCTTCTATCCCTTCTTCCTCGACGGCGTGGCGGCGGATCCCGCGCTGAACCAGCCGGACGGCATCCACCCCAATGCCGAGGGGGTGGCGCGGATCGTCGAGCGCATCACGCCCTATGTGCTGCGCGCGCTGGACGGCGACGCCACGGCGGCGCGGTAGTTCGCGGAGTGCCGCCGATGACTGCCTTTCCCTATGCTCATGCCGGGGTCGGCCCCGACGGTCCGGTGACCGCCTGGACGGGGTGGCGCGATCTTGCGGACCACTGCCTTTCGCAGCTTGCCCCGCCGCACCGCGGCGTCGGGCTGCTCTACGTGACCGACCCGCTCGCGGGCGACATTCCGGCCATCACCGGGTTCCTGGCGCGCGAGACCGGCGTCGAGGCCTGGCGCGGGGCCGTCGCGCCGGCGATCTGCGCGACGGGGGCGGAATATTTCGACGTGCCCGCGATGGCGCTGATGGTGCTCGACCTGCCCGAGGGCGTCGCCGCGCCCTTCCCGGGCGAGCCGGCGAAGTCGGACCTGGCCGTCGCGCACGGCGCGCAGCTCGCGGTCGTGCACGCCGACCCGCGCCAGCCCGCCGTCCTCGACGCGATGCCGGGGCTGGCGAAGGCGACCGGGGCCTACCTCGTCGGCGGGCTGACCTCGGGCTCGGCCGCCGCGCCGCTGGTCGGCGCGCCCGACGCGCCGTCCGGCCTCGCGGGCGTGCTGCTGTCCGATGCCGTGCCGGTGGCGACGGGCCTGACCCAGGGCTGTTCGCCGGTCGGGCCGGTGCACCGCGTCACCCGGGTCGACGAGCAGGGCATTGTCGCCGAGCTCGACGACCGCCCGGCGCTGGACGTGCTGAAGGAGGATGTGGGCGAGCTGCTCGCGCGCGACCTGGGCAAGCTTGCGGGCCATGTCCACGCCGCGGTTCCGGTCTCCGGCTCGGACCGGGCGGACTATCTCGTGCGCAACCTCGTCGGCTTCGACCCGGACGACGGCCGGATCGCCATTGCCGAGGAGCTCGGGCCGGGCGACCGGGTGATGTTCGTGCGCCGCGACCCGGCCGCCGCGGTCGAGGACATGGCGCGCATGCTCGACGACGTGAAGCGGCGCGCGGGCGGGCGCGTGCGCGGCGCGCTCTACCACAGCTGCGTGGCGCGCGGCCCGCACCAGTTCGGGCCCGGCGCGCGCGAGCTCTCGATGATCGCGGAGGCCTTCGGCGACATCCCCGTGGTCGGCTTTTTCGGCAACGGCGAGATCTCCCACGACCGGCTCTACACCTACACCGGCGTGCTCACGGTCTTTCCGGAACCGTCATGATCCGCCTGTTCGCCGCCTTCGCCCTGCCCGAAGACCTGCGCCTTCGCCTGTCGGGCCTGCGCGGCCAGATCCCCGGCGCGCGCTGGGTGCCGGCGGAGAACATGCACGTCACCCTGCGCTTCGTCGGCGAGGTGGACGCCCACACGGCCGACGACGTCCACGACGCGCTCGAGCGGATCGAGGGCGAACCGCCCGAGCTGCGGGTCGAGGGCGTCGGCCGGTTCGAGTCGCGCGGCCGGGTGCGCGCGCTGTGGGCCGGCGTCGCGCGGACGGAGGCGCTGATGGCCTTCCAGGCGCGGATCGAGGCGGCCTGCCAGCGCGCCGGGCTGGCGCCGGAGACGCGCCGCTTCCACCCGCACGTCACGCTTGCGCGCTGCCGCGACACGTCGGTCGCCCGGGTCGCGCCGTTCCTCGAGGAACACGCCGCCTTCGCCGCGCCCGCGTTCCGCCCGGACTCCTTCGTGCTCTATTCCTCGACCCTGGGCCGGTCGGGCCCGGCCTATATGCCCGAGGTCGAGTACCCGCTCGCCGGCGCATTCGCGGCGCACGACGGTTGATGCCCGCGCGCCGGTCTCGCTAGGCTGGGCGGGACCCTTTCTTCCGGAGCCCCCTCGCGCATGTCCGTCGTCGACCAGATCTCGCCGTCCGATCCCATCGTCATCCTGACCGGCGCCGGGATCTCCAAGGAATCCGGCCTGCACACCTTCCGCGACCCCGACGGCATCTGGGCGAAGCACCGGATCGAGGACGTCGCCACGCCCGAGGCGTTCGCGCGCGACCCCGAAAAGGTGCTCGGCTTCTACAACGTGCGGCGGTCCCAGATGACCGAGAGCGGCGTCGAGCCCAACGCGGCCCATGCCGCGCTCGGCGAGCTGGAGGCGTTCTGGCCGGGCGGGGTGACGGTCGTGACCCAGAACATCGACGACCTGCACGAGCGCGGCGGCTCGAAGAACCTGATCCACATGCACGGCGAACTGTCCAGGACCCGCTGCAACGACTGCGGCGCGATCGTCGACGGGCTCGGCGACCTCGATCCCGGCATGACCTGCGACAACTGCTCTGCGGTCGGCACGCTGCGCCCCCATGTCGTGTGGTTCGGCGAGATGCCGCTGGAGATGGACCGCATCCTCGCCGCGCTGGCGGACTGCGGCCTGTTCATGTCGATCGGCACCTCGGGCAACGTCTATCCCGCAGCCGGCTTCGTGCAGGAGGCGCGCGCCCACGGCGCCGCCACGGTCGAGCTCAACCTGGAGGAATCGCTCGGCGCCAGCGCCTTCCACGAGGCGCGCTACGGGCCCGCGACCGAGGTCGTCACCGGCTTCGTCGCGGAGCTGAAGGCCCGTGCGGCGCAGTAGCGCGGTGTCCGCGCCCGCATCCCCGGAGCCCCTCGAAGACGTCCTCGCGGAAGCCCGGGCCTGCACGGCCTGCGTGCCGCACCTGCCGTTCGGGCCGCTGCCGCTGGTGCGCGCGGGCGCGGCCGCGCCGCTGCTGATCGTCAGCCAGGCGCCGGGCACGAAGGCGCACGAGACCGACCTGTCCTTCAACGACCCGTCCGGGGACAGGCTGCGTGACTGGCTGGCGATGGACCGCGACACCTTCTACGACCCGGACCGGGTGGCCATCGTGCCCATGGGCTTCTGCTACCCCGGCCGCCTGCCGAAGGGCGGCGACGCGCCGCCGCGCCCGGAATGCGCGCCGCTCTGGCACGACCGGGTCTTCGCCGCGCTGCCGGCGGTCCGCCTCACGCTCTATGTCGGCAGCTACGCGATCCGCCATTACCTGCCCGGCTACCCGACCATGACCGCGGCCGTCGCCGACTGGCGCACCCACGCGCCCGCCGTCCTGCCGCTGCCCCACCCGAGCTGGCGCACCACGGCCTGGGAGCGGAAGCACGCCTGGTTCGGCGCCGAGCTGCTGCCGGTGCTGCGGGCGCGGGTGGCGGAGGTGCTTGGCTAGTTTCGTCATGCCCGGACTTGATCCGGGCATCTCGTCTCGGTCCGTGCGGAGATACCCGGGTCAAGCCCGGGTATGACGATCAAAGGAAATGTCAGTCCGCGCCGGCCTCGAAACAGCCTCATGCTGAGCTTGTCGAAGTATGAGGCTGGCGCCCTCGCCCTTCGTCAGGCTCAGGGTGAGGGCTCAGTCATGCCCCTTTAGTCCGCGCCGGCCTCGATCTGGTCCATGTCGTCGTCGGAGAAGCCGAAATGGTGGCCGATCTCGTGGATCAGCACGTGGCGCACGAGGTGGTAGAGGTCCTCGCCGGTCTCGCACCAGTAGTCGAGCATCGGCCGGCGGTAGAGGTAGATGCGGTCCACGTCGCTCGGCGTGTCGCCGACGGACTTCTGGTCGAGGCTCACCCCGACATACAGGCCGAGGATGTCGAACGGGCTCTCGAGGTCCATCTCCTCCATGGTCTCGTCGTCCGGGAAGTCGGTGACATGGATCGCCACGCCGTCCACATGCTGCGACAGCGCGCGCGGGATCGTCGCGAAGGCCTCCCCGGCCAGCGCCTCGATGTCGGCCAGCGTGGGGGCGGTTGCGTATCGTGCGGTGGCGGCCATGGTCCCGAACATATAGGGCCGCTTGATCGTTCTGCAATCAGGCGGCACCCTCGGGGCAGCACCGCACCCACAGCCAGACGGGACACGACATGGCCGAGAAACTCGATGTGACCGCGCGCGACGCCGCGCTCCTGAACCTCAACGGCTGGGAGCTGGTCGAGGGCCGGGAGGCCATCGCCAAGACGTTCGAATTCTCCGATTTCAGCGAGGCCTTCGGCTTCATGAGCCGGGCCGCGCTGAAGGCCGAGGCGATGGATCACCACCCCGAGTGGTTCAACGTCTGGAACAAGGTGGACGTGACGCTCTCGACCCACGACGCGGGCGGCCTGACCGAGCTCGACTTCGAGCTCGCGGCGTTCATGGATTCGATTTCGTCCTAGGATTTGTCATACCCGGGCTTGACCCGGGTATCTCGCCTCGGTCCGTGCGGAGATGCCCGGATCAAGTCCGGGCATGACGCCGGACAGTATGGAGTCCGCTCTGCTCCCCACCGGGTCAATGACGAACGCTTGCGCCTACCGCGCCGCCATGCGCAGGGCGCCGTCGAGGCGCAGGACCGCGCCGTTGATCAGCACGTTGTCGCACATGTGCATGACCAGCTTGGCGTACTCGTCCGGGCGCCCGAGGCGTTTCGGGAACTCCGGCTGCTCGGCGAGGCTCGCGCGTGCCTCGTCGGGCAGGCCCGCCATCATCGGCGTGTCGATCAGCCCCGGCGCGATCGTGTTCACCCGGATGCCCTGCGACGCGAACTCGCGCGCGGCCACCAGCGTCAGCGAGACGATCCCGCCCTTCGACGAGGA
>JAEPNS010000058.1 GCA_017643325.1 Alphaproteobacteria bacterium
CGGACCTCCTGGAGATGGTGGCAACCGGCGAGACGACGCTCTGCTACTTTTCGTCGAGCTACCTGGCCGACAAGGTGCCGGAAATCGCGCTGTTCGATCTTCCGTTCCTGATCCGCGACCGGGAGCAGGCCTACGCCATGCTGGACGGTCCACTCGGCCAGCTCGTGGTCGACAAGATGGCGGAGGCGGCCAACTTCCGGATCGTCGCCTGGTGGGACAACGGCTTCCGGCATTTCTCCAACCGCGTGCGTCCCATCCGCACCCCCGCCGACTGCAAGGGCCTCAAGATCCGGACCCTGTTCAGTGCGCTCCAGCAGAGAAGTTTCGCCGCCATGGGGTTTGAGTCCGTGCCGCTGGATGTGGCCGAACTGCCCGGGGCCTGCGCGGATGGCACAGTGGATGCCCAGGAGAACCCGCTGACCAACACGGTCAATTTCGGGATCCACGAACATCACAAATGGATCACCATGAGCGGCCACTTCTTCGGGCCGTGCGTCGTGCTGGCCCACAAGGCCACGTGGGACAGCTGGCCGGACGATGTGCGCGAGGCCGTGCAGGCGGCCTTGGCCGTCGCGACCCCGGCACAACGCGGCTTCGCGGCAGGCGAGGACCACGACATGAAGGCAAGGCTCGCGCCGCTCGACAACGAGCTCATCGAGCTGACGGAGGAGGAACGGGCGGCCTTCGTTGCTGCGGTCAGGCCGGTGGTCGAGGAAACGATGCGCCAGTTCCGCGACGAGCTGTTCGAGTACCTCCCGCGCGGCGAGGCCTGACTATTCCGTCTCGCGGATCTCGTCGAAGACCTTGTAGAGAAGCGAATAGTCGTCCTCGGCCATGCCGCGCGCGATCGCCTTGTTGAGGAAGGCGCTGGTTTCCTTCGCGTAGCGTGCATCCATGCCGAGGCCCTCGGCCATCCGCACGGCCATGCCCAGATCCTTGTTCAGGTTGTACACCCGCGAGCGCGCGTCCCATGTCCCGCTCAGGATATGGCGTGGAAAGCGGGCCTCGCTGGAATAGCTCCGTGCATTCGAGACGTTGAACACGTCGATCATGTCCGACAGCTTCAGTCCCGCGCGCTCGGCCATCCGGCCCGCCTCGCAGGTGGTCAGGAAGATCGAGTGGGTGACCATGTTGTGGATCAGCTTCATGGCGTGACCTGCACCGACGTCGCCGAGGTAGAAGAGATTGTCGGCGATGGCGCCGAGCTTCGACCGGCTGTTCTCGAAGACCGACTCATCGCCGCCGATCATGAGCGTCAGCGTGCCCGCGTCGGCCCCGGTCGCGCCCCCGCTCATGGCTGCGTCGAGGTAGGCGATTCCGGCATCCGCCGCGCGCGCGGCGAGCGCCTTGGTGTCGTCGGGATACGACGTGGTGAGATCGTAGACGACCGTCCCTTCGGCGGCGCGGGCGAGAACGCCGTCCGGCCCTTCAAAGGAGGCCTCGATCTCGGGCGTTGCGGGCACCACATAGACCATCATCGCACCTGCGGCGGCCATCTCGCCCGGTTTGGCGACAACGGCATTCGCGACTTCATCGAAGCGCGCCCGCGCGTCCGCATCGACGTCCCAGACGGCGGTCGCATAACCGGCCTTTGCGAAGTTCGCGGCGATGCCGCGACCCATGTTGCCGAGGCCGATGACCCCGATCTCGGGCTGGCTCATTATCTTTCTCCCTGGACGGATCTAGCCGCGCTCGGCGACATAGGCATAGTCGGTGGTGTTGCAGCGGCTGACGCGCCATTCGACCGGTCGTCCGTCGATGGTCACCGCCACGCGGTCGATTTCCAGCAGCGGGGCTTCGGGCATGATGCCGAGCAGCTGCGCCTCGAGCGGTTCGGCCGCGACGGCGCGCACCTCCTCGGCCGCCTTGGCGACCGTGATCCCGAACTCGCCCTGATAGAAGCGGTAGAGATTCTCCGGCAGTTTCGTGACCGCACCGAGGCCGGGAAAAAGGTTCTGGGGCAGCGTCAGGCGTTCGACGATCACCGGCTGGCCGCGCAGTTCCCGAACCCGGTGCAGCGCGATCACGCGCGCGCCGGGGTCGAGCTGCAGGCGCGCGCGTTCGGACTCGCTGGCCTTGCGCGATTCGCAGGCCAGCGTCCGGCTCATCGGCATCGCCTGGTCGCCGTCCCGGTGACGAAGATTGAAATAGAGGAACAGCGCGCGTCGCTCGGTGTATTCCGACACAAAGGTGCCAAGTCCCTGCCGGCGCTCGAGCAGGTTCTCTGCCACCATCTCGTTCAGCGCCTTGCGCACGGTGCCCTGGCTCACCGACAGCTCTGCCGCGAGGTCGAATTCGCTCGGCAGCATGTCCCCCGGCTTCCAGTAATTGTCGATCAGCCGCTTGCGTATGATCTCCTCGACCTGGGCATAGAGCGGCTTCCCCGGTTGTCGCTTGAGCCTGGGCGGTTTTGCACGGCGTGGCTTGCGCCCCTTCGGTGCGTCGGTCTTTCCGGCCATACGGCTGCCCTGCCTCCCCTGCCGGCCGACCTGCGTCGTGGTTTGAGCCTCGATCCGGGCGGACGGTCCAACGTTAATAGGTGGTCCCGCGGGGGGGCGTCAATTCCGGCAGGCGGGTATCGGCTGTGCCCAGCGCGCCGCTCGTGCACTCCAGGCAAAACCGGCCTTCGCGGCCGGTGTTTCGTTGGTGGTCGCCCGGTTTCCGCCCGTTCAGGGAACCGAGCCCGGGGATACGAGTCGCCTGTCTTATTGCGTTGCTATTCGTAATACGCGTCGAGTTCGAGCGGCAGGTCGATCCGTTCGCCGCGCTTCGAGGACAGGTCCATGGCCATGGTCAGCAGCAGGTTGCGGTGGCCGTCCTGCGCGGTGGCGTGCGGCGTCTCCATTCCGGTGTAGAGCCGCTGGTACCAGGAGAAGGTCTCCTCCCGCATCGGGCCCCAGAGCTGGCCGTTGTAGATGTCCCCCGGCGGGTAGCTCGTCATGAACTCGACATGGCGGTCGAACTCGGGTGTGAAGCCATCAGGCGCGTAACCCGCGCCGAGCTTGTTCTCGGTTGCCAGGACCAGGTCGCGATGCGTGTCCTCGATATCGATCACGCCTTTATCGCCGATAATCCCGATCTCCAGCCCGTAGACCGCACCCGGCCAGATGACCGGCGCGGCCCAGGAAATGTTCATCGAGAACATGGTGCCGTCGTCCATGGTGAAGATGCCGAAGGTCGAATCCTTGGTGCCGTACCGCGAGAGCGCCTTGTCGTTGGACTGGGCGTAGAGCGAGACCGGGGTCTTGCCCTCCATCAGCCACATGCACATGTCGAGGGCGTGGGTGCCAGAGACCACCATGGGCGTCAGGTTCTGGCGCTGGTTGGTACGCTGGACCGTCGCGATGGGCACCATCCGGTTCATGAGGGCGCGGGTGACGACTCCCGTCACCTCGCCGATCTGGCCCGTGACAAGCCGCTCCTTCACCGTCAGGAAACGGCGGCGGAAACGCTGGGTGTATCCGATGACGGCATCGACGTCGTTCTTCTCGATGGCCTCGAGAACGCGCGCGGATTCTCTGGCGTCGGTCGCGAGCGGCTTCTCGATGAACAGCGGCTTGCCGTGGTCGGCGGCCAGGATCGTCGGGGCACCGTGGTGGTTCTCGTCGGTTGCGATGATGACCGCGTCCACCTCGGGGCGGGTGATCAGTTCCTCAAAGCTGGATGTCTTGAAGTCCGCATTAACATCGTCCGCGAGGCGGTCGAGCAGGTCGTCCTTGATGTCGCACAGGCCGATCCAGCCTATACCGGGATAATCGCGGGCAAACTCGGCGCGGATGCGGCCGATGGTGCCGCAACCGACGACGGCCAGCCCCAGTGCCTTGTTGTTCTTGCTCATGGATTGTCTCCCCGTGTTTCCCGGCGTGCCTGCCATGCGGCACCGCATTCGGTTTTTTCGGAACCGGGTATATCATGCCGTCGACGGGGACACTGTTCCGTCATGGCAAAACAGCGCGGCGGCAGAGGACCGGTCCAATGGAGCGTGTGCACGCGACCTGTGTGGCACTTGCGGTCGGGGAAGACTGGTGCGGCGTCCTGCTGCGTGGGCCGTCAGGATCCGGAAAATCGGACCTCGCGCTGCGCCTGATTGATGCCGGTGCGCGGCTCGTCTCGGACGACCAGACGGAGTTGACGGCGTCGTCCGGTGAGGTCGTTGCCCGTGCGCCGGAATCACTGGCCGGCCGACTCGAGGTGCGTGGGGTGGGGATCCTCGCATTCGAATATCTCGCCGAAGCCCCTGTGGGACTGGTTTGCGATTTGTGCGCGCCGTCGGACGTGCCGCGGTTGCCCGAGGCGCAGACGGTCTGGATTGCCGGTTCCGAACTGCCGCGGTTGTGGCTCGCCCCCTTTGAAAGTTCCGCGGTGGCGAAGGTTCGCCTTGGCCTTGATACGGCGCGACGCGGTATACTGGGGCATTGAAGAGCAACGGTCACCGCCTGCATGTCAAAGCCGTCATCTTCCGAAACTGTTCTGGGTGCCGCACGTTCGTCCTTGGCCGGCCGCGTCCTCGTCGTGACGGGCCTGTCCGGTGCAGGCCGTTCGACGGCGCTGAACGCGCTCGAGGACATGAACTGCGAAGCGGTTGACAACTTGCCCGTCCGCCTCATGGCGACGCTGGTCGAACAGGGCCCGGCAACGGGACGCGGCCTTGCGATCGGCGTGGACGTCCGTACCCGTGACTTTGCCGCCGGCGATTTCGCCCAGACGATCGAGCGCCTGCGCGCGGAAACGGCTAGCGAGATCGACCTGGTGTTTCTCGACTGCGATTCCGACGTCATCGCACAGCGCTACACGGAAACACGCCGCGTTCACCCGATGGCGAGCGACCGGCCCCTGGCAGACGGGATCGCGGCCGAGCGGCGGTTGCTGGCGCCGTTGCGAGAGGCTGCCGACATCGTCATCGACACCAGCCACACCAACATCCACGAGTTTGCGCGTATTCTGCGCGACCGTCTCGTAGGCGTTCCCGTTGGCGAGGCCAACGTGCTCGTGACCTCGTTTGCGTACCGGAACGGAGTTCCGCGTGATGCGGATCTTGTCATCGACGTCCGCTTCCTGCGGAACCCCCACTACGACCCTGACTTGCGCCCACGCACCGGCCGTGATCCGGATGTCGGCGAGTTCGTTGCCCGCGATCCGGATTTCGACACGTTTTTCGCGCGACTGACGGACCTGCTGGCGCTCCTGCTCCCGCGCTTCAACGAGGAGGGCAAGAGCTACCTGACAATCGCCATCGGCTGCACGGGCGGGCGCCACCGGTCCGTCTACGTATCTGAGAGATTGCGGGACTGGCTCGCGGAACGGGCCACGCAGGTCGACGTGCGCCATCGCGAACTGTCGTTCGAGGAGACCAATCAGGAGGAGGCCGGGCGATGATCGGTCTTGTGCTAGTGACCCATGGCCGACTCGCGAATGAGTTCCTCGCGGCGCTCGAGCATGTCGTGGGAAAGCAGGAGCAGGCGGAGGCGATTTCCATCGGTGCGGACGACGATATGGAGGTCCGACGCAAGGACATCGTGGATGCCGTCGAACGGGTCGGGTCGTCGGACGGTGTCATCGTGCTCACCGACATGTTCGGCGGAACGCCGTCGAATCTGGCCATCTCGATCATGGACGCACCGGCGGATGGCGTGCCGGTTGAGGTCATTGCAGGTGTGAACCTGCCGATGCTGATCAAGCTCGCCAGGGCCCGGGAGACAGGCGCATTGGCCGATGTTGTCGTCGACGCCCAGGACGCGGGCCGGAAGTACATCAATGTCGCGTCCGCGCTGCTCGCGCAGAACGGCGGGTGAGTTGGTTTGACTGCCGGTGACGTCGAGCGCGCGGTCACCGTGACCAACCTGCGCGGCCTTCACGCACGTGCGTCGGCGAAATTCGTGAAACTCGCGGAAACGTTCGCCTGCGACATCGAGGTGGAGAAAGACGGGATGGTGGTTCCCGCCACTTCGATCATGGGGCTCATGATGCTGGCCGCCGGTCCGGGGTCCGAAATCCTCGTTCGGGCGCGGGGAGAGGATGCGGCCGCCGCCGTCACGGCGTTGACCGGTCTGGTCGAGAGCCGCTTCGGGGAGGAATAGAAACGGCGCCCCCACAAACGAGCGGGCGCCGCCTCAAAACGCTTCAGGTCAGATCGCTGGCGATCAGAACGCGAAGTTATTGCTGATCAGGAACACCGTGCCTTCGTTGTTGGTGTTGGCCGCATTCCCGTTGATGTTGTCTGCCTCGATGAGGTGCAGCGCCGCGGAGAGATCCCAGCCCGCGGACACGACATAGTTCGCGTCGAGCGAGATGATCTCCACATCGGTGTCGGCAATGCCCGCTGCATTATCGCGGGAGCTCTCGAACCAGTTCAGGCTGACGCCGTACGGGCCGGTCTGGTAGGACGCACCGACCGTCCAGTACTGGCCTGCATCCGCGCCGCCGGCCTGCGCCGCGTTCGCGATGCCCTGCTCCGCGAAGTCGACATAACCAGCGCCGAATCCGAAGCCGCCATAGGTCACAACGCCACCGACCGAGATCGTCTCGACGTCACCGACGTTGTTGGCGCCGGACGCACTTTCACCGTCGCCGAACTCGCCGGTCAGGCTGAGGATGATGCCGATCTCGTCGTACGAGCCTTCCCAGTTGATGCCGAGACCGAAGACGTTCTCGAAGTCGCCGTCATTGTCGGTCTCGCCGAACAGGTCGGCGGTGCCCGAGTCGACGCCGGTGTCCGGGGTCAGCGAGCCGCCGAGCTGGAAGCCGGCAAAGCGCGGCGTGAAGTAGATCAGCTTCGTCGCGTCACCGGTCACGGTGTTGCCGGTCGCCGCGATCGCGCCGCCGAACTGGAAGAAGTCTGCCTGGTCGCCGTCCGGGCCGGCACGGCCGACAAGGATGTCATCGCTTTCGACGTACATCCGGTCAGTCGCGTCGTCCTGGTCACCCATCTCAACGCGGCCCCACTGGGCACTCTCGATATAGGCCCATGCCTCGTCCGCCGCGGTGGCGTCGCTGCCGCCACCGTTGAGCTCGATGCTGACGCCGTACTCAAGACCGTTTTCGGCCGTGTTCGAGGCGTTTACGAACACCTCGACCTCGTCACCGTGGAACTCGTAGCCGCGGCCATAGCCCGCGGAGACGTCCTGGTCGGTAAATCCGACGATGAACCGGAATTCGCCGCCCAAGGTCACGCTCATCGCGTCCTTGGAACCGACCTGCCCGGCCATTGCCGAAGTCCCGACAAATGCTGCGGTGACGAGCGCGCTCGTACCCAGCAGAAGGGATTTCTTGTTCATTGGGATTCAAACCTCCAACAAGTGGACTTGCGCGTATCGCACGCAAACGAACTTTCAGACACGTTTCGCCTCTTGGAACCCGTGGGTTCCCTAAGGCGTTGTGCGTCCTCCACAATGTTGAGATTTAGACTTATGTTTTTTTCTGTAAGAGGAACTGTCGGCGATCCTATTCATCGGGATGCCTGTCGCAACAAGCGATGCGTTCTCACCAATGCAATGTTTCGCCACTGTTGCAAAATTGGCGCAGCTTTGTGACGTCGCTGCGTGCGAAGTGGGCAGGGCGAACAATAAATGTGCAAAAAAAGAACGGCGCCCCGAAGGGCGCCGTCCCGAGTGCCGGTTTTTGGTTCTTCGGGATCGAACTAGAATTTGAACTCGTTGCTGATCAGGAAGAGGGTGCCCTCGTTGTTCACCGGAACCGCCGTGGCGTTGATGTTCTCGGCGTCCACGAAGTTCAGGCCTGCCGCAAGTTCCCAGCCCGGCGCTACGGTGTAGGAGGCGTCAATCGAGAGGATCTGCACGTCCGTATCGCCTCCTGATCCGGTCGCGTTGCTCACCGAACTCTCGAACCAGCCGAGACTGATCCCGTACGGGCCGGTCGAGTAGGAGACACCGAGATCGTAGTAGGACCCGGAGTCCGCACCTGCGGCGCGGGCCGCCTGTGCGATGCCCTTCTCCGCGAAGTCGACATAGGAGCCGCCGACCCCGAAGCCGGCATAGGTCAGCACGGCGCCGAAACCGAACGTCTCGATTTCGCCTTCCGTATCCGCGCCTGATGCCGTCTCACTGTCGCCGAACTCGCCGATGGCGCTGACAATGATCCCGACCTCGTCGAAACTGCCTTCCCAGTTCGCCGCGACGCCGAAGACATTCTCGAAGTCGCCGTCGTTATCGGTTTCGCCGAACAGGTCCGCGGTACCCGAGTCGACACCGGTGTCGGGAGTCAGCGATGCGCCGACCTGGAAGCCGCCGAAACGCGGCGAGAAATAGGTCAGCTTCGTGTCATCGCTGGTGGAGTCCACACCGGGTGCGCTGATCGCGTTGGCGGAGCCGAACTGGATGAAGTCGGCAACGTCCCCGTCCGAACCGGCGCGGCCTACGAGAATATCGATGCTGGAGACGTGCATCCGGTCGGTTGCGTCGTCCTGGTCACCCATCTCGACGCGGCCCCACTGGTCGCTGTCGATGAAGGCAAAGGCCTCGTCTGCGGCCGTGCCGTCACTCCCGCCTCCGTTTAGCTCGATGCCGACGCCGTACTCCAGCCCGTTGTCGGCTGTGTTCTTGGCGTTGATCTTCACCTCGACCTCGTCGCCGTGGAACTCGTAGCCGCGGCCGTAGCCGGCGGACACGTCCTGGTCACTGAATCCGACGATGAAGCGGAACTCGCCGCCCAGGGTGACGCTCATCGCGTCCTTGGAGCCGACCTGGCCTGCGTTTGCCGGCAACGTCATCGCCGCCGCACCAACGAGGGCGGTGCCCCCGAGAAGAATCTTCTTGAACATACCCATAACCTCCGAAGCGATGCTCGTTGTGGCGGAAGCTTTGTGGCCCGCCTGTTTCACTCGCCGCCTGTGTAACGGGCAGGTGTGACGCGCGTGTTACATCGACGATTGTTGCGGGAAGGTCGGCGCGTTTCTAGCGGCCTGTTGTATTCTGGCAACAGAGGGTGATCTCGGCACCTTCGCCGGGGCGTGTTGTGGTGCCGGAGGACGTTTGCTATACGCCGCTCGAATCCCGCGCGCCGCCGCGGTCCATACAACCGGAGAATTCATATGTCTTCCGCTGCTGAAACAGCCGCCGGCGATGGCGACTACGCGATTGCCGACATCTCGCTCGCCGAGTGGGGCCGCAAGGAACTCGATCTCGCCGAAGTCGAGATGCCGGGCCTGATGGCAATCCGCGAGGAGTATGGCAACGAGAAACCGCTCAAGGGCGCGCGGATCGCCGGCTCGCTGCACATGACGATTCAGACGGCTGTGCTGATCGAGACCCTCGAAGCGCTCGGGGCCGACGTTCGCTGGGCATCCTGTAATATCTATTCGACCCAGGACCATGCCGCCGCGGCGATCGCGGCCAAGGGCACGCCGGTTTTCGCGGTGAAGGGCGAGACGCTCGAAGAGTACTGGGACTATGCCCACCGAATCTTCGATTGGGCGGACGGCGGCGTGCCGAACATGATCCTCGACGACGGCGGCGACGCGACGCTTCTGATCCACCTCGGCAAACAGGCGGAAACCGATCCGTCCGTGCTCGACAACCCCGAGAACGAGGAAGAGGAAGCCGCCTACGCGTCGATCAAGAAGCGGCTGGCCGAGCAGCCGGGCTGGTATTCGAAGGTTGCGGAAAGCATCAAGGGCGTGACCGAGGAAACGACCACGGGCGTCCACCGCCTCTACGAGATGGCAAAGAAGGGCACGCTCCTGTTTCCTGCGATCAACGTGAACGATTCCGTGACGAAGTCGAAGTTTGACAACCTGTACGGTTGCCGCGAAAGCCTCGTCGACGGCATCCGCCGCGGCACCGACGTGATGATGTCGGGCAAGATCGCGGTCGTCGCGGGATACGGTGAGGTCGGAAAGGGGTCCGCGGAATCTCTGCGCAATGCCGGGTGCCGCGTGATGGTGACCGAGATCGACCCGATCTGCGCCCTGCAGGCGGCCATGGAAGGCTACGAGGTGGTGACCATGGAGGACGCGGCGCCGCAGGGCGACATCTTCGTCACGGCCACCGGCAACGTCGATGTCATCACGGTCGAACACATGCGCGAGATGAAGGACCGTGCCATCGTGTGCAACATCGGTCACTTCGATTCCGAGATCCAGGTCGCCGGCCTGAAGAACTTCAAGTGGCAGAACATCAAGCCCCAGGTCGACGAGATCGAATTCCCGGACGGCAAGAAAATGATCCTGCTGTCGGAGGGCCGTCTCGTGAACCTGGGCAATGCCACCGGCCACCCGAGTTTCGTGATGAGCATGTCCTTCACCAACCAGGTCCTCGCCCAGATCGAGCTCTGGACGAACACCGGCGCGTACGACAAGCAGGTGTACGTCCTGCCGAAGCATCTGGACGAGAAGGTCGCGACTTTGCATCTGGCGAAGGTGGGCGCATCGCTGACAAAACTCAGCGACCGTCAATCCGACTATCTCGGAATCCCGGTCGCGGGCCCGTTCAAGCCCGACGCGTATCGTTACTAGACTGCCAATCGCGCAATTGCGCTGTTCAATCGACGCCGGCAACCCTCTAGAGTTGCCGGCGTTCTTGCTTGCGCCGCGCCGGCTGCCCGGTTGGCGCGGTCGGGCAGGGCGTCCGGTGATTCCGCCTAACAGCTGCGAGATCGCGCTCACGTGTCGACCGGTACCTTCCTTCTGATCATTGCCGCTGTCGCGGGTGCGTCGGCCGTATTCGGTTTCGCACTGTGCCGGGCCGGCACGATGCGGAACCTGAGACGTGAACGCGGTGCGCACCAACGGCTCGCTTCGATCCTCGCGACGGTCCCCGGTGGGTTTATCTCCTGGGATGAAGGCGGGACGGCGGAGATCTCCGACGGACTGCGCGATATGCTGGGCGGCGAGGAAAGCGGGGTCGAAGATGTCCTCAATTCCTTCGGCACGTCAGACGCACAGGATCTCGAACGGCTGATCGATGCGCTGCGCACGCGCGGCGAGGAGTTCTCGCGGACCCTGCTGACGATCGATGCAGGACAGGCGCTGCGTATTGACGGCCGGCGGTCACGGCATGCGGACCTGGACGTGGTGTGGGTGGCTGACGTGACGAACGAGACCGCGGTGCAGTCCGATACGGCGATCCAGCTCACCGCTGCGGAGGTCGAGCGAGACGGGTTCCGCGCGATGCTCGATGCTCTGCCGATCATGGTCTGGCGGAGAAGCCGCGACCTGTCGCTGGCCCAGGTCAACAGGGCCTATGTCGAGGCGCTGCACCCCGAGGGCGATCACGGGGACGAGCGCCGGCCGTCCGAACTTGAGGATGTTCGTTTTCTTGCGGACACCGAGATTGCGGAACGCGCGCGCTCGAGCGGCGTCCCGCAGTCGGAAAGCCGCCATGTCGTGATCGGGGGATCGCGCAGGTTGCTGGAGTTCAGCGAGGTGCCGACCGACGACATGGGCGTGGTTGGATATGCCCGTGACTTCACGCAGCTTGAGGAGGTGCAGGAGGAACTCTCGAGCCACGTGGCCGCGCAGAGTGATGTGCTCGAGAGTCTCGCCGTGGCTGTCGCGATCTACGGATCGGACACGCGACTGAAGTTCTACAACAGCGCCTACGCGCGCCTGTGGGACGCCGATGCCGCCTGGCTCGATACCGAGCCGACGCTGGGTGACGAACTTGAAAAGCTGCGCGAGCGGCGGCTTGTGACCGAAGAGGTCGACTTCCGTGCCCACAAGCAGGAGCAGCTTTCCCTCTTCACGTCGCTGATCGCACCGACCGAAACACTGGTCCACCTCCCCGACGGGAAGACGCTGTTCAAGCGTATTTCGCCGCACCCGCTCGGTGGCCTGATGTTCACCTACGAGGATGTGACGGACCGTCTTTCGCTCGAAGGCCGGTACAACACGATGATCGAGGTGCAGCGCCGCACGCTCGACAATCTCTACGAGGGCGTGGCGCTGATCGGACCGGACGGCCGACTGAAGCTCTGCAACTCGGCCTATGGCCGGCTGTGGCAATTCAGCGAGGCGGACCTTGCCGGAGAACCGCGTGTCGAGGACCTGATCGAGAAGGCGCGGCATTTTTACGGGGATATGCCGGACGAGGAGTGGAAGGAGGAACGCAAGCAGATCCGCGCGCGCCTGATGTCCCGCGAACCTGTTTCCGGACCGCTCGAACGCGCTGACGGAACTGTCCTGCAATATGCCGGGGTCCCGCTGCCCGACGGCATGATGCTGATGACCTATTTCGACGTGACGGACTCGAACCGGGTCGAACGGGCATTGCGGGAGCGGAACGAGGCGCTCGAGGAGGCCGACCGGCTCAAGTCCGAGTTCGTGGCCAACGTGTCCTATGAGCTCCGTACTCCGCTCAACACGATCATCGGCTTTGCCGAGGTTCTCAACGGCGACATGTTCGGGCCGCTCAACGAGAGGCAGAGCGAGTATATCGGCGGGATTCTGGAGGCGAGCGAGGCACTGCTCGAGCTGATCAACGACATCCTCGACCTTGCCACGATCGAGGCGGGTTATATGACCCTCGACCGGGTCCAGTTCGACATCCATGCGATGATGGCCGGCGTGTTCTCGCTCAACCGGGAGCGGGCGCGCGTCAAAGAGCAAAAACTCGTTCTCGATTGTGCTCCGGACATCGGGAGCATGTTCGCCGATGAGCGCCGCCTGAAACAGGTCCTCTTCAACCTTGCGAGCAATGCGATCAAGTTCACGCCCGAGCAGGGTGTTATCAGGCTGGGTGCCGAGCGGGATGGGGACGATGTCATTTTCAGCGTCACCGACACGGGTGTCGGTATTCATGCGGACGAGCAGGAACGCGTGCTGGAAAGCTTTGAACGCGGCAACCGTCCGCGCGGCCGTCAGTCCGGGGTCGGGGCCGGTCTCGGCCTGAGCCTGGTGAAGAGCTTTGTGGAACTTCACGGCGGTGAGGTGGAGTTGAGTTCGGAGCCTGACGAGGGCACGGCCATCCGCTGCCGCATGCCATCGTTGCCCCGATCGGAGTCAGACACAGAAGCTGTGTCATGAGCGGTAAATCCGAACGCGCCGTAGATCATCCGGTCACGCGCGAGGTTTTCCTCCCTGACGAACCGGCGATGATGGAGTTCGCGGCAAATCTGGCCGTCGATCTCGTGCGCGGAGATGTGCTGGCTCTGTTTGGTGACCTCGGGGCCGGCAAGACGACCCTCGCACGTGGACTGTTGCGAGGACTGGGCTGGTCGGGGGCTGTTCCAAGCCCGACATTCACGATCGTGCAGCATTACGACACCCCGCGCCTTTCCGTCGCGCATTTCGATCTCTACCGACTTTCCGACCCGGCCGAGCTCTCAGAGCTCGCGCTCGAAGAGGCGTGGCACGCGGGGGCGGTCCTCATCGAGTGG
>JAEPNS010000059.1:0-3389 GCA_017643325.1 Alphaproteobacteria bacterium
GCCCAGCCGGTCGCGCACCAGCGTCAGGGTGCGTTCGTGCCGGTCATAGACGGCGAACGCGAACATGCCGACGATCTTCCCGACCGTCTCCCGCAGCCCCCAGGCGGCGATGGCCTCCGCCAGGACGACGGTGTCGGAGGCCGTGTCCACCGCGTGTCCCGCCGCGGCGAGTTCACGCGCGATGTCCCGGAAGTTGTAGATCTCGCCGTTGTAGGAGAGGACATGGCGGCTGTCCCGCGAGACGGCGGGCTGGCGGCCCTCCGGCGTCGGGGCGATGACGGCGAGGCGGCGGTGGGCCAGCGCGATACCGGCCGGGGCGTCGCACCACACACCCTCGCCGTCGGGGCCGCGGTGGCGGACCATCTCGCCCATCCGCGTTGCGGCCTGCTCCAGCTCCGCCGGCGAGAGCTGACCGTCCCGGTCGAGGATGCCGGCGATCCCGCACATGGTCAGGCGGTCTCGCGCTGGACGCGCGCGGAGTGGGAGAAGCGGCGGCCGAACCGGAACAGCGCCGTCAGCGCGCGGTCCGGCAGCAGCCGGTAGGCAAGGTCCCAGACAAGATAGATCCACAGCGGGCGGACCGACGGCGCCCCGCGCCAGCGGCGCCAGAGCCCGAACAGGTTCGGCAGCCGGTAGGTCTCCGCGTGGCGCCGGCGGATGTGCCGCCAGAGCGTGACATGCCGCTCGCGCGAGATCGAGGCGAGCATGCCCGACGCGCTGACATGGTAGTGGAACAGCGGCCTGCCCAGCGGGACGCCGCGATAGCCGGTTCCGGCGAGGCGGATGTTGAACTCCCAGTCCTCGTAGCCCAGCCGCATCGTCTCGTCGTAGCCGCCGGCCCGTTCCCACGCGGCGCGGGGCATCAGCATGCAATAGGGAAGCTGGTTGAAGAACAGCTGTTCGAAGCGGTTGTAGGGTTTGTGCAGCACGCCCGACGCCTCGCCTTCCAGCGCGAGGTCGGCGAAGACGAAAACCTCGCCGCCTTCGCGCTCGAGCGCGTCGCGGGCCGTGGCGAGGAACGCCGGGTCGAGCCAGTCGTCGCAGTCCAGCGGCAGGACCAGCCGGCCCCGGGCCTCGCGAAACCCGGTGTTGCGCGCCCCCGCGAGGCCCCGGTTTTCCTGCCGCACGACGCGGATGTCATCGGGGAGGGAATCCAGCAGCGCGACGGTCTCGGGGTCGGTGGACCCGTCGTCGACGACCAGGATCTCGAAGTCGCGAAACGTCTGTGCGCGCACGCTGTCGAGCGCACGCGGCAGGAACGCGTGCGCGTTGTAGCAGGGCAGCATGACCGTGATATCGGGCGCGGCGCTCATGTCCGTTCGATCAGGCTGTCGAAGACCTTGCGGTGCCGGTCGAGCCAGGTGCGCAGGTCGAAGGCCTCCTCGGCGCGTGCGCGGGCGGCCGCCGAAAGGGCCGCATGATTTTCCGCGACCCGTGTCATCGCCGCGCCGAGCGCGTCCGCGTCAGGCCGGAACGGGCGTGACCAGTCGTCGCCCCCGTCGGGGACGACCCCGGACCCGGCGTCCGGGCCGACAAGTTCCGGCACGCCGCCGCTCGCGACATAGGCGACCGGGAGGCCGCAGGCCATCGCCTCGATCACCGTGTTGGGGCAGGGGTCGGCATGCTTGGTCATCACATAGGCGTCGGCGGAGCGGTAAAGCGCCGGGGCGTCCGCCTGGGTGTAGGGGCCGGCCAGGCGGACCCGGTCGCGCACCCCGTGCCGGTCCGCCGCGTCGGCGGCCGCGGCGCGCGCGGCCTCGTCCAGCACACCGCCCACGACCAGCTCGCCGTCCAGCCCGCCGGACCGGGCCGCCGCGAGCCCGGCGATGGTGTCCTCGAGCCGGTAGGCGAGGTGCCCCTCGATCTTGCCGGTGAGGAGGAACCGGAAGGGGCGGGACCCGGTTGCGGGCTCGGGCGCGGGGGAGAAGACCGTGACGTCGACCGCGTTGAACAGGACCTCGCCGGGCCCGTCTCGTGCGCCGAGAAACTCATCGGCGCAGTCCCGGCAGAAGGCGCTCTGCCAGAACACATGGTCGGCGAGCTGGTACGCGTCGGCCATGCGCGCGTTCTGGGCCTTCCAGTCCCCGCCGTACCAGCCGGGATAGAAGACGCCGTTCTGGTTGTGGACGATGCCCACGCCGCGCGCCTTGAGCCGGGCCAGCGCCGGGCGCGGCAGGTAGGGCGTGTTGGACAGCGAGTAGAGAAGATTGAACCGCCCGCGCGCCTCGGGGAACGCGGCCTGCAGCCGCGCGACCTTCACAAGCGGCCCGCCGGTGTCGCCGGCACGCGCCCCGCCGTACCAGACCGCTGGCGCATCGCCCGGCGCGGCGGCGTGCCCGAGGACGCGCGCGCGGATGCCGTTGGCGGCGCGGTAGGCGTTGCGCGCGAGGGCCTTGAGCGGAGGGTCCGTGCGCCGGGTGTCGGCGGTCCGGCTCAAGGGCGGCCCGCAGCGCGGCAGCGCGCCCAGATCTCGCCCCACGGGGTGCGGAGCTCGACGATCTCGAGCCCGGCGGCGGCCACCTCCTGCTCGAACTCCTCGCGCGTGTGCTCGATCCGGTGGTCGGGATCCGAGAACACGTTGGCCCCGACCTCGCGGCGCATCGGCAGGTGCCAGGAGCGTTCGAACAGCGGGACCCGGATCAGGATCTGGCCGGGGTCGAGCCGCTCGCGGATCTTCGACAGGAAGCCCGGGCGGTCGTCGATATGCTCGAGCACGTTCGACAGCACCACGACGTCCCACGCGCCGTCGGGGAAGGCCTCGGTCGCATCGCCCTCGACGAAGGCCAGGTTGGGCGGGTTCTCCGCCGCGTTCGCCTGGGCGACGTTGGCGGGCTCGATGTCGATCCCGGTGACGTCGGCGCCGGGGACATGGGCGGCGATCGAGCGCGCGACGGCGCCGTAGCCGCACCCGATGTCGAGCACCCGGTCGCCGGCTGCGACATGCGCCGCGAAGAACCCGTGATAGTCGGTCAGGCGGTGCTTCGGATGCTCGCCCGCGCCGTGGGCCATGGCGCGCTCGTTGATGACGAGCTCGAGGGAATCCTCGATGTCGTACAGGCGGCGCAGGGATTCGTGCGGGCTGCCGATGCGCGATTCGAGGACCGCGAGGCCCATCACGATTCGCCGCCGCAGCCCGAACGGGACGATCCGGTAGACGGCGGCGAGGACCGCCGCGAGTGCGAGCGCGATGCGTTTCATACGGCCTCCAGCAGGGGTCGGTAGACCTGTTCCAGGTGCATTTCGCCGACCCGACTCCAGTCATAGGGGGCGATGCCCGCGCGGGCGGCGGACGTCAGGCGGGCGCGCAGGTCGGCGTCCTCCAGCAGGCGCGCGGCGTGGGCGACGGTGCTGTCCGTGTCGCCGACGTCGACGAGGTAGCCGGTCTGGCC
>JAEPNS010000059.1:3399-13319 GCA_017643325.1 Alphaproteobacteria bacterium
GGTCGCCGCGCATTCGAGGACCGCCTTCGGCCCGCCCTCCTCGCGGCTGGTCATCAGGTAGAGGTCGAGGGCGTGGTAGGCGGACACGATCTCGCGGTAGTCCTTCAGATAGTGGTGCGCATAGGGCACGCCCATCGCCTCCAGGCCGCGGATCACGTAGCCGCGCGCCGGCCCCGTCAGGAGCACGAAGACCGGCAGGTCCCGCGCCAGCCGTCCCACCGCGTCGAGGAACAGGTCGGGGCCCTTGACCAGCTTTGGCTCCAGGCCGTCGCCCCAGCCGACGCCGTCCTTCTGGAAGGACCCGATCGCGAGGCGGCCGTCGGGGATGCCGTAGGTCCGGCGCGCGGCCGCGCGCGCGTCCGTCGACGGGGGCGTGAAGAGCCCGGTGTCGACACCGATGGGGATCCGCACCAGCTTCGCGTCGGGCACGCCCCAGCCGCGCAGCCGGGCCTCGACCTCCGTATTCGCGACGATCACGCGGGCAAGTTTGTCCAGATTCTCGCGAAACACGTCCACATGGCGCGCCATGTCGGGGCCGTCCCCGGGTTTGCCGTGGAAATAGCTCACCGCGACGGGCACGCGGCGGGACAGGTGCCGGTGCCAGACCTGCCACATGAACTGGCTGCCGAAATGGGCGACGCCGCGCGCGATTTGTTCCGGACGGGTGGTTAATCCCGCCAGATCCGGCTCGATTAAGTTTACGGATTTGCAAATTTGCACCCCGTCCCACCGAATCGACCAGTCGCGCCGCTCGACCACGAACGATACGGGCCGGAGCCCGGGGGCGCGGATCCCGAGGGGGCCGAGCACGCGCCACGGCAGGGCCGCAGCCCCGCGAAGGGTGTCTCGCAGGCTCATGCGGACCGGGGCGGCACGAGGCTCTCGACGAGCGCACGAAGCCGGTCGGCGAACATGTCGGAACTGAAGTGCCGCTCGACGGCGGCGCGCGCGTTCGCGCCGATCCGCCGGCGCAAGGCGTCGTCCGAATCCAGGCGTGCGACCGCGTCGCGCAGGCCGTTTGCGTCGCCGGGCTCGACGAGCAGGCAGTTGTCCATGTGCCGCAGGTGGACACTGTCCCACAGCCCCGTGGTCCGGGTCAGGATGACGGGCTTGCCGCAGGCCATCGCCTGAAGCGTCGCGCTCTGGCCGCAGGGCTGCGAGCTTTCCTGCAGCGGCGTGATGACGAAGCGCGCGCCCTGGAACAGCGCGCGGACGTCGGCATCGCTGATCTCGCTGCTGTGCCAGATCCCGTGCCGCGCGCGCACGGCCGGGGGGTAGTCGCCGTCGGGGTCGAGGCGCGACGTGACGATCTCCAGTGGCGTCTCGCATCCCTCCCAGGCCGCAAGCAGGGTCGCGTAGTCGCGACCCGCGTTCCCGATCGCGAAGGCATAACCGCCGCCCTGCCCGTCCGCCGCCGGGTGCCAGAAGCGTGTGTCGATCCCGAACTGGATCAGCGTGGCGCTTTTCGGGGATGGATTGATGTTCGCAAGGTAGGCCCGGATGTCCCCCTCGCCGATGAACACGAGGTCGCTGCCGCTGTCGAGCCAGCGGCGCAGCCGGTTGCGAAGGCGCGTGCGGAGGCCAGATGCGGCGGGGAATGGCCCGATCACGACACCGACCGTGGGGCGCCGCACGAGGGCGAGCAATCGCAACACGCGCATCGCGTGGAGCCAGGGGCTGGTGATGCACACGATGGCGGCCGAACCGCGCAGCGCGGGGACGGCGCAGAAACCGAGCTGGAGCACGCGCAGAACCTGCGCGGGGACGCGCCGGTTCAGCACCCGGCTCAGCCACTGGACCGGGCGCGGCGGCGCGAGGACGGTGCCGTCCTCCGCGACCAGTCCGCGCGACGGGGGGTGCGTCTCGAGCAGGGCGGCATCGATACCCGCGCGCACGAGGTTGCGGTACCCGTAGAAGAACTCGTCCGGGGTCCCGTCGTCGAGCCGGTCGACCCGCCCGTAGTTGAACAGGAACGTGATGCGGGATTCCGCGTGCACGGCGGCTGCTACCGGGGCGGATCCGTCTCGGGCTTGCGCGCCACGGCGAGAAGCATGTGCGCGACCAGTCCCGACGGCACGAACGGCGCGACCGCCGCGCTCGCGGCGCGGGAGACGAACCACTGGTAGGGCAGTCCGAACTCGTGCTGCAGCGACCGCAGCACGCCCTGCCGCTTCCCGATCGCCTTGACGTCGAGCACTTCGAACCCGGACTTCGCGAGCAGGCCCCGGAACTCGCCACGGGTCAGCCGCCACTGGTAGAACCGTTCGTTACCGGCCGCGGGCTGCGCCTTGCGTTTCCAGTCGCCCGCCGCGCGCAGCGCGTGGCGCAGGTTGTCGAAAGGGACCGACGTGAACAACAGGCCGCCGGGCTTCAGCACCCGGTAGGCCTCGTCGATGCAGGGTTCGAGCCCGGCCTCGAAATGCTCGAAGGTGCCCCAGGAGAAGTAGGCATCGAACGACGCATCCGGGAGCCCGGTCTGGCGGATATCGCCCACCTCGAACTCGTGCTCCGGAAAGAACTCACGCAGCTTGGCGACCGTGTCGCGGCTGATGTCGAGGCCCAGTGTCGGCCACCCCTGCTCGGTGAAGTACACGGTCCAGTCGCCGAGGCCGCAGCCGCCGTCGAGCATCCGCGCACCCTTGGGCAGCTTCTCCAGATAAGGCCGCATGACCCGGAACTCTTCCTTCCGGGGAATGCGGCTGGTGCGGTCCTTGGGGCCGCCCTGCTCGACCCACTTCTGGGTCCAGTAGTCCTCGACGAAGGCGATTTCGCTGGTGTCGGCATCGCCGGTATCGATCGTGAAGTCCTTGCGCATGGTCCTAAACCGGGAGTTGGTTGGCGGCGAATATGAGCGGGTTGCGCCACAGATTGCGTCGTGCCGCGATCGCGTCCCGCCGTTCATGTAGGTCCTCGAAGAGGTCGATATAGCCTGCGGTCATACGTGCGGCCGTGTTGCCGTAGGACGGCATGCGCCCGACCAGGTCGGCGTACGCATCGAGATAGCTGCCCAGGGCGGCCTCGAAGGTCTCGGGGCGGAAGGAGACGCCGAAGCCGTCGCAGTATTCGGGAAGTGCCCCGCTCTCGCGATACAGAAGCGGCAACCCGCACAGGGCGCCCTCGATGTGGTGCATGCCGGCCGGTTCGTTGACGCTCGCGGTGATGTAGGCGTGGTGGCGGCGCAGCTCGTCGGCCAGCGCCTCGCCGTTCAAAGGCGGCACGTGGCGCGCATGCGTCAGCCGGGCGTCCGCCGGCAGGTTGCCGACGTAGGTGAACTCGATCCGGTCGCGCCACTCGGTCTGCCCCATCATCGCGTCGAGGCGCTCGTAGACATCAAACCCCTTGAGCCGGTTTCCGCCCCAGTGATGGGTCACGAATCGGATCGGGCCGGTCCCGTCCCAGGGTGTCTGGCCCCGGGCATGGAAAATGCTGGTGTCGGCGCCGTTCAGGATCACGGACTGCCCGCTCTCCTTTCGCCAGACGTCGAGGTCGCGCAACCAGGAGGCGATGAACACGGTATGGTCCGCGGCGTAGTTGGCCGTGCGCAGCCGGAGGTTCATGCCGCGCGTGCCCTTGCGTTCGTCGCATTCGTTGATCCGGTGGACGACGACGGCCTGCGGATTGCGCCGTGCGAGGTAGCGCAGGGCCGCGCCGGCCGCGAAGGGCACATTCGGGCTACGCAGCCGGGGGTCGGTGATCAGGATCAGGTCGATGTCGTCGGCACCCAGGTCGTAACGGACCCGGTGCCCGGCTTCGGTCAGTGCGTCCGCGAGTGACACCACGAAGCGGTTGCCGCCACCGAACGGGCCGTCCTGGACGATATGACCGATCGCGACGTTCATGCCGCTTCGCTCGATGCGTCGGTCGCGGCCGCAACGAGCTCACGCACCGACCCGTTCATGCGTGCCAGCGGAAATGTACGTTCCGCGGTTGTACGGGCAGCCGCGCCGATGCGCGCGCGCAGGTCGGCATCGCCCAGAAGGGTCTCGACGGCCTCGCGCAGGGCGGCCGGATCGCCGTGGGGGACAAGGAAGCAGTTCTCGCCGCTGACAAAGGCATCCCGGTCCCAAAGGCCCCGGAAGTCGCTGATGACCAGAGGCTTTCCGCACGCCATCGCCTGGAGCGCGACGCTGTATCCGGTCGGCTGCAGGACGTCGAGCAACGGTACCGCGACGACCGCCGCGCGCCGGTAGATGTCCCGGAGGACGAGGTCGGTGATCGCGATGCCGTGGAAGCTGCCGCTGATCTGCTCGACATTTGCCGGAACGGGATCCGGCAAGGTCAGGCCGGACAGGATACGAATCGGCGCCTCGATCCCGGCCGACAGGAGCGTGGCGTAGTCCCGCGACGGGTCGCTCCCGGCCGAGAATACGCCCCCGTCCTGTTCGTCCTCTTCGGGTCGTGCCGGACACCAGAAGTCCGTGTCGATCCCGAAGCGGAACAGGCTGGTCCGCGCAGGGTCGAGACCGTAGGTGTCGATTGCATATTGCCGGTCTGCGGCGCCGAAGAAGAAGCAGTGGTCGAGGCCGTGCAGGCCTGCGCGCGTCCGGGCTTCGGCGGCCGCACGGAACGGGGCCGGCGTTCGCTCGGTAAAGGTCGAGATGCCGTGAAACCCGCCCGCGAGCCGTGCCGTTGCCCCGAAGCGGCGCGCATGCCGTCCGAGCGATAGGCTGAACCCGTCGGTAAAGCTCAGCGCAAGGTCGTTGCGGCGCAGCTCGTCAGAGACGGCCCGCACGCGTTCCGCGCTTGTGCCGTAATGCATGATCCGGTTGCGCAGGATCTCCCATTTCAGGTGGGCGAGAGGCCATGCGCCGTCCGGGTCGCGCCGGTTGTCGGCGAAGGACACCGCGTGTCCGTCCGTATCCAGGGCAGACATGCCGTAGAAGAATTCCCGCGGCGTCGAGCCGTCGGACTGTCCGTCCGCACGCACGTCACGTCCGCGTCCCGGAAACAGAAACACGATCTTCATGGCCGCGGTCTCAGCCGTCCCCGGCCTGGCCGAAGTCGGTGGCGTCATACCAGCCCGTCATCCTCGCCAGCCCCGTGTCGAACGAGATATTGAGCTTGAAGCCCGGCAGGCACGTTTCGAACCGTGTCGTGTCCGCGCTCTTGATCGCGCGCCCTTCCGGCTTGCTCGGGTCCGTGTCGATCTGCGGTTCGCGCCCGGCGGCCGAGGCAATCTGCCCGACGAGATCCAGCATCGTGATGGTCTCGCGCGTGCCGAGGTTCACCGGGCCGTCCGTGACCCCGGCCTCGACAAGCGCGTGCATCATGCGCGCACAATCGATGGCGTGGATGTAGGAGCGGCGCTGAGTGCCCGAGCCCCAGACCACGACCGGGTTCTCCCCGTCAAGGACCCGCTTCACCAGCATCGGGATCGCCTGACTGAAGCGCCCCGCCCAGTGATAACGCTCTCCGTAGATGTTGAACGGCCGCACGATCGTGAGCGCGGTCTCGTTCTCTCGTGCGAACAGCTCGGACTTGATCTCCAGCATCCGCTTGGCCCAGCCGTAGCCCCAGTTCACCGCCTCGGGTTCGCGGGTGACCACCGGCAGCTCCGGGATCTCGTCGGGGCCGTCGTCCGGGTAGACGCAGGATGAACTCGTCACGAGCAGGCGGGCCGGCGCGTTTGCCGCCAGCGTCGACAGCAGGTTGTGGGTAATCGCCTCGTTGTGCTGCAGGATTGCGCCGTGGCGGCCTTCCGAATACGCCACCCCGAAGGCGCGGCTGGCGAGGTGGTACACGGTGTCGAACCGATCGCCGAGCGCGCGCGAGGCGAAACCGGGGTCTTCTAGGTCGCCCTCGCGGATTTCGATACGGTCCTCGACGCCCGACAAATTCTCGATCCGGCCGCGTGAGAAATCGTCGATCACGACGACGTCCGCACCCGCCGCGACAAGTTCGTCGACGAGCGAGGATCCGATCAGGCCGGCGCCGCCGGTGACTGCGATACGTGTGTTGTCAGCCATTTTGCCCCCGGCCGGTCCCGAACGAGGCAGGCAAGGCGCACTCGATGCGTGGCCCGCCGGGTCCCGGTTCGCCGCACGTCAGCAGGACGCCCGCCGAGACCACGGGACCAATTTCGTCCGGCACGACGGCGTTGCGGTTGAGCGGTGTTTCGTAGCCGTACACTTTTGCGTGGACGATATCCGTGCGTGCGGCGAGGTCGTCGAGAAAGCGGTCGAGCGCGAACAGGACGAAATACAAGGGCGGATCGCAGGAAATACGTGCGCGATCGATGTCCGCGAGATGATCGTCGATCTGCGCGAACTTGGCGTCGAACATCACGTATCGGCTGGACCATTCGATCATGCGCCCGACGAGCTCCGCGAAGCGCGGTTCGTGTTGCATGACGCCTGTCGCGTTCACCAGGTTTGCCTTTGCTCCGGGCGCGAACTCAAGTGCGTTGGCGCAGTGGAAGGCGTGTTCCGGATAGGTGTCGCGCGCGCGGGAGATGCTGGCGGGGCTAAGGTCGATCCCGGTGAAACTGCGGAGCGGCGCACCGAGTTTGGTCAGGAACTCGACGAACCTCCCGCTCGCGCACCCGATGTCGATCACGTCGGCGATGTCCGGCGCGACGGGCTCCAGCAGGCGCCGCTCGCATTCGAAGAAGTCCGCGGCGGTCTTGTCGGCGAACCGGGTGACGATCTCGTCCTGGTTCCAGCGACGGTAATGCGTGTCGAGGTCGGTCACGTGGTCAGCGGGGCAGGTCGTTGGTGTCGAGGCGCGGGAGCGCACAGGGGTCGTCGACGGCGAGGTCCGCGATACGCGGCTCGAGCGTGAATGCAAGGTCGCATCCTGCATCCCGTGCCGCGCGCACCGTGTCGGTGTCATGCGCGCCGTAGGGATAGCAGAACGACCATCCGTCCGTCGTATCTATGCCGAGCGATTCAAGAAACGCGCGTGACCGCTCGAGCTCGGTCCGGCGGTCGCCCGGGGCGAGCTCGCTCATTCGCTGGTGGCGCCAGCCATGGCCGCCGATGGCCATGCCGCCATCGTGCATCTCCCGCAATTCGTCGGACCCGGCATACAGCATCGCGGCGAAGTCGGCCTCGTCGGCGCTGACGTGGCGTTCAAAAAGCGCCTGGCAGATGCGGGTCCGCAATGCCTCAGGGAGTGCCGTCTGCAGGGCGCGTTTCACGAACATGGCCTCCGGCGGATTGTGGAGGCCCGCCACGGCGAGGGTGTCGTAGAGGGTTCCCGAATCCGGCAGATCGAACTCGTCTCGTGCGTTATCGATTTCCGCGCGGGTCTCGCGCACGACCTGATCGATACCGACCGCGGCAATCGCGAACTGGATCCGGTTGACGTCCAGCACCTGGCGGTCGCCGGCGGATCGCGTCGGCGCGAAGAACACACCCTGCCAGCCACGGGCTGCCAGCCTGGGAAACACGGTGTCGTGGTGGTCCCGGTAACCATCGTCAAACGTCAGGAGGCAGGCATTTTCCGGTAGCGATGTCTTGCCGTGCCGGAGGTGGTCACGGATCTGGTCGAGGGTCACGGGCGTGAAGTTGCCCGCGATATGGTCGAGCTGACTGTCGAACTCCGCCACGGTTCGTGCATGCAGTTCGCCGGGTGCGCCGTCGCGCACATAGTGCCATGTCACGATGGTCACCGGGCGGTTCGGAACGTCGGTCATGCGTCGTCCCAGCCGTGTCCGAGGCGCGCGTACCACGGCGCCAGTTCGCGCCGGACCGTGTCCGCTTCCTCCGGTGTGATCAGGTCGGGCCACTGGCCGACCGAGGAGTCGAAGATGGGTCTGGCAAGCGAGACCGAGGTCTTGCTGTCGCGTCCGGTGACGGTTTTTACCGTTGCGCGTTCGCGTGTCGTCGCGTCGGTGTCGATCGCCGCGCACCGGGCATCCCAGGGAAGTTCGGCGAACTCGAGCACCTTTCGCATGGCGTTCTCGGTGTCGCGCACGAGCTCGGTGTAGTCGACCTCCATGTAGTCGTCCGTGGACGAGCCCAGCAGCGGCGAAATCGCATCGTAGGCCGTTCGCGCGCTTTGCAGAAAGTCGTCCAGACTGTCTCCGCGGCGTTCCTTCCAGCTCGCAAAGCAGTCTCGGTACTCGCGCGTCACATGAACCAGCCGGGCATCGGGCCAGAGCGATTTGATCAACGGCCAGTGGCGGATGTTGGCGGGCGTCTTCTCGGCCCAGCGGAGCTTCCCGGCGCGCGCTGCCGCGTCGCACAGGACGATGTCGATGAACTCGCGGGCCGGTTCGGCGCGCTTCTGCGCGACGAGACGCGCATAGGTCTCGTCGTCGATCTCGAAAAACTCGCAGAGATAAACCATTCGCCGGGACGTCCGGTCGTCCCAGTTCTCGCGGATCGCAGGGTCGAACCAGTGGGTCTCGAAACTGGCAAAGACGTCCGGGTGCTGTCCGACCAGGACTCGCAAGAGCGACGTGCCGGATTTCATCAGTCCGCCGATAAAGATCGGCCGGTCGGCACGGTTCGGCGCGTTCGCTGTCATGCGGCGGCCCGGTCGGCACGGGCATCGACCATCTCGCACGCCAGATCGCGCAACCGCTCGGGATAGGACGGCCCCTCGAGTAGAGCGAAGGCGTTGGCGTATTCGCGGATTTCTGCGCGCCGCGCCGGGTCGGCGGCCTGATCCAGCAACCGGTTGACGGCGGCCGGCAGGTCGTCGTCGCTCTCGCACTTCTCGACACCCGGACAGTCCCAAAGACCGTTGAAGTGCGCGAGGCGCGCGCTGATCGCGGCCGAATGCCCGTATTTTGAGCGCATGTCCGCACCCGGCATGAAGGAGATCGAGGGCTTGCCGTTGAGCGTGGTCTCGAGCTGGATCGTCGAGAGGCTGGAGACCGTGCCGGCAATCATGTGGAGCAGCTTGCGGGTGATCTCGTAGTCGGCCATGTCGAACTTGTCGTCGCCCGTGTCCACCACGCGCCTGTAGTAGGCTTCCATGTGCGGGTCCATCGAGACGTGGCGGAACTCGATGTCGAAGAAATCCTCCTCGCCCTCGACCAGCTCGCCGCGCCACGGATGCGGCCGATAAAGAATGTGACACGGCGCGATCCGGCCGTCGGCGATCGCGTCATCGAGCAACCTGAGATGCCGGGTCTCGTTGATCGACTTGCTGACCCCGCCGTACAGGACGACGGGCAGGTCGGGCGGGACAGCGAACATCTTGCGGAGCGCCTCGTCGGAATCCGTGACGCTCTTGCGGTACAGGTCGAACTGGGCCGCACCGATGATCTCCAGCCGTTCGGCGGGGAGGCCCATATAGGTCATCGCGTGGTCGCGGGTCTGGGTGCCCCAGACGGCCATGCGCGTGGGCATGCCCGTCGCGGCGGCCTTCTGGCTGGGATTGTCCCAGGAGTTCATGAGGATCAGGAACGGGATGTCGAGTGTCTCGGACGTGAGGAGCAGTTCGTTGATGTAATAGCCGTTGAGCTGGGTCGGCTGGATCAGCAGGTCGGGCTGTTCGGCGCGGATCAGGTCGATCAGGGGCTCGTAAAGTCCCAGCCGGTCGGCATAGCGCCTGCGCGCAAGTCGAAAGAACGGGTCGCGCGAGAGCAGGTCGTAGAACAGCGTCCGTTTCCAGCCGCTGATGTCGACCATGCGCTCACGGCGCCCTTTGTAGTTCGGCGTCCCGCGCTGCTGCCGGAGCACCGAGATGGCGTAGAAGGGGTACCAGCTTCCCATCCGTGCACGCGGGATGTGCGTGTACAGAACGCGGCCCAGCCCGAGGCTCTCTACGTCGACCGTCAGCCATTTCTTGTCGGTCGTTCTGTCGTCGTTGAAGACATAGGTGACATCGAACGCGCGCTCGAGATCCCGGAATGCGCCCGAGAGCACGAAGTGCCGCACGATCATGTCGTGGTCGATGAAAACGAGTGCTTTTGGCACGTGTCTGTCCGCAGCCGCCGGCAACGGTCCTATTTTTCGTTGCGCGCC
>JAEPNS010000005.1 GCA_017643325.1 Alphaproteobacteria bacterium
CTGTCGACGCGTGGCTGCTCCGGCCTCTCCTACGTCGTGGAGTATGCCGAAGAAGCCAAGCAGTTCGAGGAAATCATCGAGGACAAGGGCGTGAAGGTTTTTATCGACCCGGCCGCGACGATGTTCCTGATCGGTGCGACGATGGACTACCGCGAGGGCAAGTTCGAATCCGGTTTCGTGTTCGACAATCCGAATGCCAAGGGCACCTGCGGCTGCGGCGAATCCTTCCACGTCTGAGCTGAGACCAGGCACTCCCCGGCCATGCCCCGCATGACGTTTATCGATGCCGACGGCACGTCGAAGGAGGTCGACGCGCCGGTAGGGCACTCCCTGCTTCAGATCGCCTGGGATAACGGGATCGACATCGAGGGTGCCTGTGAAGGCGCGATGGCGTGTTCAACATGTCACGTTGTTGTTGATCCTGACTGGTTCGACCGGCTCGACGAGCCGAGCGAAGACGAGGACGACATGCTCGACCTTGCGCCCGGGCTCAAGCCCACGTCGCGGCTCGGGTGTCAGATCCTGATCACCGAAAAGCTCGACGGGCTGGTCGTGTATCTGCCGGACGCGACGCGGAACCTGATGCTCGCCTGATGGGCTATCTCGACGATCTTGAACTGTTTCCGCGCCTGCGCGACGCGAGTAGTAAATCCTGGTCCTCGTACGTCGAACACGCGTTCGTGGCGCAGCTTGCAAACGGCACACTTCCGGAAGCGTCTTTCCGCCACTATCTCGGCCAGGATTATCTCTTCCTGATCCATTTCGCCCGGGCCTATGCGCTCGCGGCGTATAAGGCAGACAATCTTGCGGAAATCCGAGATGCCGCCGCAGGGATGAGCGCCATTGTCGATACGGAAATGGCGCTTCACGTGGATTATTGCGCCGGCTGGGGGCTCACCGAAGCCGAGATGGAGGCGCTCCCGGAGGCCTCCGCCAATATGGCTTACACGCGCTACGTGCTTGAAAAGGGCGCACAGGGGGACCTTTTGGATCTCTATGTGGCGCTCGCGCCGTGTGTCATCGGCTATGGCGAGATTGGCGCGCGGCTGGCTGGTGCCCCGGCGACGGTGCGCGAGGGCAATCCCTATCTAAGCTGGATCGAGATGTACGGCGGCGAGGAGTATCAGGATGTCGCCCGCGCACATGGAACGGCGCTGGACCGGCTGTGGCGTACGCGGGCGGGCGAGGCGCGGCTTAGGATGCTCGAGAAAACGTTCGAACAGGCATCCCGGCTTGAAGCGGATTTCTGGCAAATGGGTCTGGACGCGGCCTGATCCGGATCAGCGGGTCGGTGTCTCTCCAAGACCCACGATCTCGATATCAATATGCTCGTTGGCGTTGCGCACGCGCCCGTCGTCCCACAATTCCGGTTCCGCGTCTGGGCCGAGCGCGACCGTGTACCGGTCCTCGGGCAGGCCGCTGCGCGCCATACCGGCACGTGACTGGGCAAGCAATTCTCCGCCGGAGTAGGGATTGCCGCGGCTCAGTGCGACTTTGCCGCCGTGAACCACGATGGACAGACTCCAGCCGTCGATATCTCCCAGCGCCTTGCCGATGCGCCGGGCAGTCTCCTCCACCTCGCGCCCGGCCGCCGTATCGCGGCTGAGAACGAGGTTGCCACTGACATTCACGCGCAGCGACAGGGGGCCTGTCAGCGCACCCCGGTCGAACCGGAACTCACGCTTCAGCGCCTCGGCCGCGCGGCTGGCAGCGGCATTCCGTTCCGCCTGCATGGCGGCAGCCGCGTTGTCGAAGCACTGCAGGCGTGCGCCGTCATCCGAAATTCCTGCACAGCGTGCGATATCGTTGCGTATGTCGGCATGTGCGGTCGCAACGAGAACCGGCGCGGCAGCAAAGAGCGCGAGCAAGACTGTCGATCGAAAGAACATCCTATGAGGATGGTGATTTGGCGGCTTTCAATCAAGGCAGCTACGCGATTGTGACCGTTGCTCCGGACGGTTTGCCGCAGCGGTCGCGCCGCCTATATTGCGCGCCATGAGCGGGAAGGCGAACAGCTTGGGCCTGGACCGGTCGCCGGCGGACACGAAGGTCGTTGTGGCGATGTCGGGCGGCGTGGACAGTTCCGTGACCGCCGCCCTGCTGCATGAACAGGGATACGACGTCGTCGGGATCACGTTGCAGCTCTACGACCAAGGTGCCGCCACGGCTCAGTCCAGAACCTGTTGCGCGGGCCAGGACATCTACGACGCCCATCGTGTGGCCGATGCGATCGGCTTTCCGCACTATGTTCTCGACTACGAATCCCGGTTCCGCGACGACGTGATCGAGAACTTTGCTGACGCCTATGTGCGCGGCGAGACACCAATCCCCTGCGTGACGTGCAACCAGACAGTGAAGTTCCGCGATCTGGTAACGACCGCACGTGACCTCGGTGCAGATGCGCTGGCCACGGGCCACTACATCCGGCGGGTGGAGGGTGCGGACGGTGCGGAGTTGCACCGCGCCGTCGATGCGGCGAGAGACCAGAGCTACTTCCTGTTCGCCACGACGGCCGAGCAGTTGGAGTTCCTGCGTTTCCCGCTCGGCGACATGCCGAAGTCCGAAGTGCGCGAGCACGCGCACCGCCTGGGCCTCGACATTGCCGACAAGCCCGACAGCCAGGACATCTGTTTCGTGCCCGACGGAAAGTATGCAGCCGTTGTGGAGCGCCTGCGTCCCGAGGCGGGCGAGCCGGGCGAGATCGTCCATCTGGACGGCACGGTTCTCGGCAACCACAAGGGGATCGTGAACTATACCATCGGCCAGCGTCGGGGGCTCGGGATTGGCGGGCGCAAGGGTGTGGCGGACGGCGAGGACGCGCTTTATGTGGTCCGGCTGGAACCGGGCTCGCGGCGTGTAATCGTTGGTCCCCGTTCGGCGCTGGCGACAACACGTGTGCGGGTGAGTAACCTAAACTGGCTGGATGGGGATGTGCCTCTGGACGGGCGGGACGTGACAGTGCGGATTCGCTCGACAATGGAGCCGGTCCCGGGACGCGTGTCCGGGGACGGGAGCGGTGGCGCCAATGTGGATCTGGTAGCCCCCGAGTTCGGTGTCTCGCCCGGGCAGGCGGCCGTGTTCTATGATGACAGCCGGGTTCTCGGCGGTGGCTGGATCGTGCGGGACGAAACGGGGAGCGAAGCGGCATGAGCACATACGTCTTGGTCCACGGCGCCTATCATGGTGGCTGGTGTTACGAGAAAGTCGTACCGTTGCTGGAGGCGGCGGGACACACCGCGATCGCCGTTGATCTTCCTGGCCACGGCGACAACAAGGCTCCCATGGAGCAGGTCACCCTCGACGCCTATGTCGATCATGTCTGCTCTGTCGTCGAGGCGCAGGACGAGCCTGTGATTCTGGTCGGCCATAGCCTCGGCGGAATGACCGTCACGCAAGTCAGCGAGCGGATGCCCGACAAGATTGCCTGGGTGGTCTACCTGACCGCGATGATGCCCAAGAACGGCCAGAACCGCACGGATCTTGCGCAATACGAAGGCCCCGAGGAC
The DNA here is from genome assembly GCA_017643325.1 of Alphaproteobacteria bacterium. GTDB lineage: Bacteria > Pseudomonadota > Alphaproteobacteria > UBA6615 > UBA6615 > JABJAG01. The sequence continues at coordinate 3,507 of JAEPNS010000005.1, forward strand.
ATGGCCGCCAAGCGTATTCCGTCCGCGGACGGCCTCTCGGTCACGATGTCGCGCGACATCATCCCGTCGACCTTCTATGCGGAGTGTCCGCCCGAGGACGTCGAACGCGCCATCGAGCGACTGGTGCCCCAGGCTGTCGAACCGTTCCAACGTCAGGCGCAGATTACGCCCGAACGGTTCGGGACGGTGAAGCGGGCCTACATCGAGTGCCTGCGCGACAACGCGATCCCGATTGCCATGCAGCGCGCCATGATCACGGCCCAGCCGTGCGAGAAGGTCTTTACGATCGACAGCGATCATTCGCCATTCTACTCCGCGCCGGGTGAACTCGCGGAACACCTGCTCGAACTCGCCGAGTAGTCACCGTCGCCCCTCGCGCACGGGCGCGCGATTGCGTAGCATGCCTCCCGGATTTCAACGTTTCCCGAGGAGGAGTTCCCCATGCTGAAGACCCGCAACCCGTCGAACATCGCCCCGCCGGCGGCCATGTACAGTCATTCCGTCGAGATTCCGCCGAACGCACGCTGGCTGGTGACCGCCGGCCAGGTCGGCGTGACACCCGAGGGTGAGGTGCCGGAAGGGTTCGAAGCCCAGCACGACCTGATCTGGCAGAACACCATCAAGATTCTCGAGGACGCCGGCTTCGGGCCGGAGCACATTGTTCGGCTGAACGTCTATTCGACCGATCCGGACGGCCTCAAATACATGAAGGCGCATCGCGAGAAGTATCTCGCGCCGGGCCACGTTCCGGCCTCGACCTGGGTCGTGATCAGTCAGCTTGCAAACCCGCAGTGGGTGGTCGAGATGGAAACGATCGCCGCCAAGCCCGAGTAGGAAGGCGGTGCGGGCCGGGCGGTGCCGTCCGGCCCGTTTTCGTTTCGCGACATGACCGACGCCGGCCAAAGCCGCTTCCGCCAGGGTGCCTGGCCTTATGCACTGCTGTTGGCGGCCGCGACCATCCTTGCGTCAAACCACATCATCGGCCGCTGGGTGCAGGGCGACATGCCGCCCATGGGGATCGGGTTTTGGCGGTTGTTCATCGCGACCCTCGTGCTGTTGCCCTTCGTGGGGCGCTCGCTCTGGGAGAAGCGTGCGGTCCTGCGAGAGCGATGGAAGCTGTTCCTGGTGCTGGCGGTCGCGCTTGGGCCGTTCGGGAATGCGGCCGTTTATGTCGCCTACCATTTCACGACTGCGATCAATGGAGGCGTTGTCTCTGTTGCCCAGCCGGTCGCGACCGTCATCGTGACCTATCTCGTATTCCGCGAAACGATCACGAAGACGCAGGGATTGGGCATCGCGATTGCAACTGTCGGCGTGCTGATCATCATCTTGCGCGGTGATCTTGCGCGGCTGCTGGGGCTGGAGCCGAACATCGGCGATCTCATCATGCTCGCCGCGATGATCGGGTTCGCCATTCACAATTCGCTGCTGCGAAACATCCCGTCGGACTTCACCACAGCAGAAATCCTGCTCTCGGTGCAGCTGTTTGCGCTCGTGGTCATGCTTCCGATCTACCTGATCGAGACAGCCATCTACCAGCCGATGCCTGTCACCTGGGAAGCAGCTGCCGTGATGGCCTGGGTCGGGATTGTTGTCGCGGTGATCGCGGTCGGATTCACCAATACGACCGTGCTCGCGATTGGTGCCAACAAGGCGACCATCGGGAACTACATCCGCGCCCTGATCACCGCCGGGCTGGCCATGCTCCTCCTTGGCGAGCGGCCCGAGCCGTTCCACTTGGTGGCTTTCGTCCTGATCGTGGCCGGGGTTGTCATGCTCGGCCGGGGCCGCCGCACAAAGCCGGTGCGTGCTCCGGCGGGTCCGGCGCCGGCCGGGCCGGGCTGACGCAGCGGCCTGGCAGCTAGAGCGTCGCGAGGGCTTTCACGATGTCCTCCGAGGAATAGGGTTTCTGCATGACCGGAATCCCCGGAAACCGCTCTGTGACTTCCTTGTTTGCTCCATATCCCGTCGCCAGAACGACCGAGATGCCGCGCGCGATGCAATCCTCGATAACCGGGAACGAATTCTCGTCACCGAGGTTGATGTCGATCAGGGCGAACGTGATCTCTTTTGTTGACAGGGCGTGAACGGCGGTCGCGACGCTGCTCGCGGTGTGGACATGGGTCGCCCCGAGGTCGGTCAGGATGTCGGTCGTATCCATCGTTATGATGAGGTTGTCTTCGACCAGAAGCACGTGTCCGACAAGGCCGGCGTCAGGATGTCCGTCCGTGGCCTCCGGTTCTGCTGTGCTCATAGCGATTTCGTCGGCGCGGCTCACATGCGCCGCCGGAATCTGAAAATCTGCTTCCAGTCCGGTCAACCGATACCGCACGTCGCTGTCGCCTTTCAGGTCGTGGCGGACCGAATGCTCGATGATTATCGAGCCGAAACCCGATCGTGTTGGTACCTTCACAGGCGGGCCGTTTTTCTCGCGCCAGGAGAGCTTGGCGGTGCCATCGGGGTCGAGGCTCGCGGTCAGCTCCACACTCCCCGAGCTGTCGCTCAACGCGCCGTACTTGGCAGAGTTTGTGACCAGTTCGTGGAGTACGAGCGCCAATGTTGTGAACGCCGTCGGCGACAACTGGAGTTCATCGCCGTCGATCACGACCCTTTCGGTCTTCTCTGACACGAATGCCCTGACCTCGTTCTCGAGAATCTCGCGCAATGGGGTCCAGCCCCAGTCGTGATCGGTGAGCTGGTCGTGCGCGCGCGCGAGTGCATTAATCCGCTCATTGAGGGTCTTGCTGTACTCCTCCAGCGTTTCGGCGCCCTGCCGGCTTTGCGACACCAGCGCACGGATGAGACTGAGAATATTGCGCACGCGGTGATTAAGTTCCGCGATGAGCAGTTCCTGGCGATTCTGGGCTCGTTTGCGCTGTTCACTGGCCTCGTCGGACAGTTTCAGGACCACCTCGAGCAGGGTCACGCGGAGCGCCTCGGCTGCGCGCAGGTCGTTCGACTTCCACGGCTCCGACGTGCCGCGGACAACTTCTCGCCACTCATCGAAACTCTTGCGTGGCGTCAGGCGCGCGCCGTGCGGTCCGAGTTCGACCGGCTTTTCCGGGTTGCCAGCCCAACGCACCGTGCGGCTAATCTCCTGTCGGAAAAGCACGAGATAGTCCCTGGGTTTTCGGGAAATCGGGATTGCCAGAAGACCCGCGACCCGGTCTGCGAAACTTTCCGCGTCTTCATACCGCTCGCCGATGTTGTCGGTCGAAAACACCTGCGATGTATGGGCAGTGTTCAGGAAACGGGCCAGACCAAGGAACTCGTCCTTGGTCGGTGTCAGTCCGCGGGCATCGTAGCGGCCATTCGAGTATATCGCCATGCCGTCGCAGGCAATCACCTCACCGATTTCAGGTGCCAGAACGTCAAATGATTCAAGCAGGTCGTGGCCGCTCGAAACGCGTGACATCAGCCTGTCGTGCAACGCGCGGGCGCGTTCTGTCTCCTGCACATGGATCTTCAGCTCGCTCTGTGTCAGTTCGTAGTTGAACATTTGCGAGAACAGCTCGAGCGCGCTCCGTTTCTCGAACCCGAGATAGTGGGGCGCATAGTGGTGGCAGGCGAACAGGCCCCAGAGCTGTCCTTCCCGCAGGATCGAGACGGACATCGAGGCCTCGACGCCCATGTTGCGCAGATACTCGAGATGGATCGGGGACACCGCCCGGGTCACCGCGAGCGACAGGTCGAGCGGATCGCCAGCCGGCGAGGTTTCCGGGACGATCGCCGAAGGGGTGTCGTTCACATCGGCGATGATGCGCAGCAGGCTGCGTGTGTACAATTCGCGCGCCTGTTTCGGGATATCGCTCGCCGGGTAGCGGAGTCCGAGATAGGATTCCAGGCCCTGTTCGGCGCGCTCGGCAATCACGGTTCCACTCAGGTCGGGCTCGAACCGGTAGACCATCACTCTGTCGAAGCCGGTCAGGTGCTTCAGGCCGCGGGCAGCCTCTGTGGCGGCTTTCTCGATCGTCTCCTGCCGTTGGACGCGGCGGATCAGCGTGCGGACTGTCGACACGTAGTCGTTCCCGGTCTCGTTCTGCTTCTCCTCGGCCGGTTCGAACTCGACGAGAAAATGCCGGCCGGACTCTTGAAGCGATACGTCGTAGCGCCGGGAATCGTCGAAGGCCGCAAGTCCGAAGAGGCGTTCCGGGCCGGAGTCCTGGGTGTGTCCCTGAAGTCTTGCGCGCACGGCGTGGACCGTTTCGTCCGGGAAGAATTCCCCGAACGGCATCCCGATCAACCGTTCGGCGTCGAGGCCGAGGATGGCGGCGGTGTTCTCCGATGCGTGAACGACGATCCAGTCGGAGGATACGCAAATCAGGCATCCGAAGCTCTGGACACGCCCGAGCAGATGGATCGGTTCCCGGTCGCAGTTTGTCAGGTCGATTGCCTGGTCTGTCGGGAGAAACTCAGGCTTGTCCATGTTCACCTGCTTTCGAACTGTTGAGAGCGGGAAGCGCGTCCGTGAAGAAGAGGAAGAGCCGGCGCGCGTCCTCGACGATGCGGTTCGCCACGGCGCCGTCGGCCGGCATGGCGCCCAGGCGCGAGGTGAACTCGCGCCACAAATCGGTGTGCGGCGGCGCGCTGAAATACGACCGCGCAGCGAGGACAACCGGGTCGCCACTCGACGCCCAGCGCTGTTTCAATACCGCGGCGCCGAGCTGGGAGCCGCCGACGATGTAATCGACCGCCACCGGATGAAAGCCCGAATCCGGCATCGCGGCAGAGCGAGGTGTTGGCGACCCAAGCGTATGAAGGTCTCGTCGCGCGTTGGTGACCAGATCCGCGATTACCGGACGAAATGTGTCTCCCGCCTGCGCCAAGTGCAGTCCGCTGAGGGCCGAGGCCTGCATGTTCAGGAACCCGGCGAGACCGCTGGCGGTCGAGATGTCGAAGGCCGACACCAGGACGTCGATGTCGTGGTGCTGCGCGCGCGTGTCGTCGCGCAGTCTTGAACGAAGTCCGGTCTGTTGTCCTGTCACAATATTCGCCGCCCCAGTCGACGCGTTTTCGTCAATCATTATCCCCGTGCCGGTGAGCCTCGCATGACGCCGGCAGACGGGGAACGAGATTTTAAAGCGGCAGTTCAATCGGAAGAGATGTTTTTTTGACCCGAGGCAGGGCGGCCAATGACGGTGTCGCGCGCTTGACAGTGGCCAAACGCAACACCTATATCCCGCTCCGCGATACGGGGCGGAGTAGCTCAGCTGGTTAGAGCAGGGGAATCATAATCCTCGTGTCGGGGGTTCAAGTCCCTCCTCCGCTACCAAATCGATCGCCCTTCGGTTTCTCGGAACCGGAGGGTTTTGTCTTTCTGTGACCGCGGATCGGGCTGTAGGCTGAAAGCACACCAGCAGAGGAGTGGTCCCATGAGCCTTTCCGAAATCGAACGTTTTGTGGCCGATTCCGCGACCGAGTCCGGCCTTCGTGCGGCGCTTGCCGCAACTTCGTCCCTCGAGCAGGTTGTCTCGATCGCGCGCGAGCACGACTACCTGATTTCGATCGACGACGTGCGTGCGCATCTCGGTGCGGGACCGGCACTTCAGGTCTCGGATGAGCGCCTCGACGCGCAGCCGGAGAAAGCCATCTCCTGCACGATTTGTGGAGGGATGCCGCCGGCGGTCGTCCTGGTCGCCTGACGGCTCGAACCCCGAATCCCGCCTGGCGGGGCAAAGCGTGCTGTTGCCGAACCGGCCCGATTCGACCTGTGTCACGACTATCATGGCCCGGTGAAACAACGCCTGTTGAGCGGGACCCGTTTCGATGGCGGATGGACGGAACACAGCGGAGACAGGCACGGCCGGACGGCTTCGTTCCGGTCTGGCGCACCATCAGGCCGGACGGCTCGATCTAGCGGAAGCGGAGTACCGCGCTGTGCTGGCGCGCGCGCCGGACAACGGCAACGCCAACAATCTGCTCTGCGCGCTCTACCTGCAGCGCGGTGACGCCCCGGCAGCGGCCGAGTTCGGACAGGCGGCAGTTGCCGCAAAGCCCGACGTTGCGGACTTCTGGAACAACTACGGCGCCGCGCTGCGCCGCGACGGGCAGCTGACGGAATCGGCCGACGCGTTCGAGGAGGCGCTGCGACGTAACCCGGCCCTTGTCGATGCCCGACTCAACCTGGCAGGCGTGCAGGCCGAGACCGGCGCGTTTGACCGGGCGGCAGCGAATTATCGCGAGGCTATCTCAAAAGCACCCGAACGCACACAGGCGCACATCAATCTGGGGAACACGTTGCGTGCGGCAGGCGACATCGACGGCGCGATCCGGGCCTGGCGGGCGGCCGTGAATGTGGCGCCGGCTGCGGCCGAGGGGTGGATCAACCTCGTTGCCGGACTTTCAGATGTGAAGCGCTTCGACGAGGCCGGGAAGGCATTCGATGCCGCGCGCGCTGCGGGCGTGAAGGACGCGTCGTTGTTTGCCAACAGAGCGCGGATGGATCTCTTGCGCGGGAGCCCAGATGTGGCAGCGGGATTTGCCCGCGAGGGTCTCGCCATCGATGGCGGCCACGTCGGATGTGCCGTCGCGCTGGCTATGGCGCGGGTCGAGTCCGGGGATGCCGAGGGCGCGGAGGCGCTCGCGCGCCAGGTGGTTTCCAACGCCCCGGACCGGGCCGAGGGCTGGACGGTGCTCGGCGTGGCGCTGGAACGGTTGCGGCGGACAGATGAAGCCGTAACGGCTTACGGGAATGCGCTGGAACGAGCACCCGATGATGTCGAGGCGCGCGCGAACCTGGCCGACCTGCATGAGCGCACAAATTCGCTGGAACATGCACAGGCGCTGATCGACCGCGCCCTGGAGATCGCGCCCGAACACCCCTTCGCGAATCGCGTGGCCGCGACCCTCGCGCGCCGGCGCGGCGATATTGCCCAGGCGATCGAACGGCTGGAACCCCTGGCGGAGACCGACGCTCCGCCTGGAATCCTCCAGGGCATCCGGTTCGAACTGGGACGCCTGCATGATCGCGAAGGGGACGCCACACAGGCCTTCAGGCATTTCACGGAAGCGAACCGCATCCAGAGTGAAAGTCTCTCTGCCCGTCGCTTCGATCCGGCCAGGTACCGCGCCGATATCCAGGCGATGCGAGATGTCCTGACCCCGGAATGGGTTTCAGGTTGGACAACGATCGCTCCGCCCGGCGGCGATACACCCGTGTTCCTTGTCGGGTTCCCGCGTTCGGGGACGACGCTCCTCGACCAGATGCTCGACAGCCATCCCGGGATCCAGGTCGCCGAGGAAAAACCGATGATGGAGGAACTGAAGCGGCGCGCCACCGAGAATTCAGGATACCCGGCGGAATTGGCCGGCATGCCGGAGGTCGAGCTGTCGTGCCTGCAGGAACTGTACTGGCAGCGCGCGGAAACCTACCTGCCGCGTGAGAGCGGGAGACTTTTCGTCGACAAGTTGCCCCTCAACCTCGAGAAAGTCGTCCTGATCCACAGGGTCTTCCCTGACGCCCGATTTATTCTCGCGCTCCGCCACCCTGCCGATTGCGTGTTGAGCTGCTTCATGCAGGCGTTCCGGCCGAACATCGCGATGAACAACTTCAATTCGCTCGAGGATGCTGCGCGCCTGTACGACCAGGTCTTCGGCCTCTGGGAGCAGGCGCGCGAACTGTTGCCTCTGGATGTTCACCGGATTCGATACGAAGACGTGGTTGCGGACATGCGCTCTGAGATCGAGCGTCTGCTCGAATTCCTTGGACTGCCCTGGGACGAAGCGGTGCTCGACTACATGGAAAACGCCCAGCGGCGCGGCCGGATCAACACACCGAGCTACAATCAGGTCACCGAGCCGATCTACACCCGTGCGAGTGGCCGCTGGACGCGCTACCGCGACCAGATGGCGGACGCCCTCGAGATTCTCGGACCCTGGGCCGCGCGCTACGGCTACGATATCTGACGCGCCCCCGCCTGCGTGTCATAGTGGTTTCGCACCGGACGCGGGTCCGGCGTTTGCCGGCGACCCGCAGAGCTTGACCCGCCTCCGCATTGCCAACCGAAGCCAGGAGGAAGAGTCATGTTCAAGGTTCACAATCCCGATACGATCGCGCCGCCGGTGGCGTACTACAACAACGGCCTCGAAGTGCCGCCGGGTGCGCGCACGCTGCACATCGCCGGCGTCGTCGGCATCACCAAGGAGGGCCTGATGCCGATCGGGTTCGAGGCTCAGCACCGGCAGATCTGGCTGAACGTCATTGAAATTCTGAAATCGGCCGACATGGACACGTCGAATTTGGTTCGGCTCAACGTGTTCTCGCTGGACCCGGCCGACGTCTATATGGTGAGCGAGGGACGCCAGGAGTTTCTCAACGGGCATAAGCCCGTTTCGACCTATCTCGCGGTGAAGGGATTGGCCCGACCGGAGTTCCTGGTCGAGATGGACGCGGTGGCGGCGAAGGTCGACTAGCCGGCGAGCCGGCCGCGGGTTGGTCGGACGGTCCTGTTTTCGCTGATCGGGCTTTCAAAAAGGAATCCGAGTCCCCAAATAACATTCAAACACTGTTGTTTGGGCAGAAACACATGGCACGCGATCCCTACGAGGTTCTCGGCGTGAACCGCGACGCGTCGGCGGACGATGTCCGCAAGGCGTATCGCAAGCTCGCGAAGGAGAATCATCCCGACCTCAAGCCGGGCGACCGGGAGGCGGAAGAACGCTTCAAGGAAGTGCAGGCGGCCTACGATATCGTGGGAGACGCTGACAAGCGCGCGCGCTTCGACCGTGGCGAGATCGACGCAGACGGGCACGAAAGGGCGGAACAGCAATTCTATCGTCACTACGCCGATGCCGGCTCGGACCACCCCTATCATTCGGCGGAGGGATACGCAGACTTCGCCGACATGGGCGATATCTTTACCGACCTGTTCGGACATGCGCGGGCGGACGGTGCGCGTACACGGACGGTGCGCATGCGCGGCGGCGATATCCGCTACACATTCGATGTCGATTTCCTCGATGCGGCCAAGGGGACGAAGCGCCGGATCACCATGCCCGACGGGCGGGAGCTCGACCTGACGATCCCTTCGGGGTTACGCGACGGACAGGTGCTGCGGCTGAAGGGCAAGGGACAGCCCGGTCTCGGCGGCGGCCCGGCCGGCGATGCATTGATCACCGTCCACGTCAGGCCGCACAAGCTCTTTCGGCGTGAGGGTAAAGACATTCACATCGAGCTGCCGATTGCTCTGCACGAAGCGGTGCTGGGCGCGAAGGTGAAGGTTCCGACCATCGACGGGCCTGTGACGATGACCGTCAAGAAGGGAGCCAATACCGGCGATCGACTTCGTTTGCGCGGTAAGGGCGTTGGCGATGGCAAGGCGGGCGCGCGAGGTGACCAGCACGTCACGTTGAAGGTCGTTCTGCCGGAGGCACCGGACGATGACCTGTCGACATTCCTGTCCGGATGGGCGGAGACGCATGCCTACGACCCGCGCCGCGGTATGGAGGACTGATCCATGCGTGAATCCGAACTTTTGAAAGAGATTTCCGGAATACGGCGCGCCGACCTGCGGCGCTGGATCGAGCATGGGTGGGTGGTGCCCGAACGGCGCGGGGGCGACCACTGGTTCCGCGAAATCGATATTGCGCGTGTCCAGCTCGTGGTCCAGATCCGGCGTGATATGGCGGTCAGCGAGGATGCCGTGCCGACCGTTCTTTCCCTGGTCGATCAGGTGTATGGTCTGCGCAACGAACTTCGGCGTCTGGCGAAGGCCGTCGAGGCCCAGCCGGATCGGGTCCGGAAATCCATCGCGGAGCAGTTGCGTAAGGACGCCTGACCTTTCCGCGTTGTGCGGGGGGAGAGCATGGCTCACAAGGTCGGAACCTTCGACCCGGCGTCGTTCGCGTCGCATCCGAAATACGGCGACGCGGCGGACGGACTCCGATGGTCGCCGTTCGTCGAACACAGCGACGAGACGGTCCATGTCTCCTACGGCATGATGGAACTTGCGCCGAACGGTGTGACCCATGTGATCGTCCAGGCTCACGAAACCGGGATCTATCTCGCCAAGGGTGAGCTTGAGGTGCTGCGTGAGGGGCGCGCCTACCGGCTGGTCCAGGGTGACTTCATCCTGATCCCTACAGGTGTTGCACACGCCTATCGAAACACCGGCGAAACGGGGGCGCGCTGGGTGGAGATGTGCGCGCCGCAACCGAAGCCGCCCGGTGGGTGGCAGGACACCTGGTTCGCCGGTCCGGCAGAGTGGCCGTCCGGTTTTTCCGCGATCGATACGCGCGACCGGCGCACGCCGATGGCCGGTCACTACGACTACAGCCAGCATCTGCCGCCCCAGGATGTCGCGCCCGACCTGCGCGGCTTCTCGCTGCGCATGCTGATGGACGACGTCTTCGGAGCGGTACACTTCAACATGTTTGTGGTCAGTTTCGCCGACGGCGGTATTTGCGACCACCACGACCACCCGTTCGAGGAGGCTTACTTCGTTCTCGGCGGCGAGGTCGACGTCATGTTCGACGGGAAGGAATACACGCTGAAGGAGGGCGACTTCGCCTGGACAGGGGTGGGTGCCCAGCATGCCTTCTTTCCCCGCGAAGGGACGCCGGTGCACTGGCTGGAAATCCAGGCGCCACAGCCGCCGGTGCGCGACGGCGTTCGATTCTATAGCCCGTGGGACTACATGACGACTGTGTTGAAATTCTGATAAACCCGTTCGCGAAACCCGAACACCAAGGGATGTCCATGTCCGAGACTGCCAAGCTTTCCATTCGCCTGAACGATAACGATAACGTGGTCGTTGCGCGCGCCGAGATCATGCCGGGAACGTCGATCCCGGGCGAGAACGTGCAGACCAGCGCACCGATCCCGCGCGGCCACAAGATCGCGACCCGCGCCATCGCCAAGGGCGAGACGGTCACGAAGTACGACCAGATCATCGGCTACGCGATGGAGGACATTGCACCGGGCGATCATGTGCACACCCACAACTGCGAGTTTCGCATGGTGGATCGCGACTATCAGTTCGCAACCGACCTGCGTGATACGCCGATGGTACCGGAAGACGAGCGGCGCACGTTCGAGGGCTTCGTCCGGAAGAACGGGTCGGTCGGGACGCGCAACTACATCGGGATCCTGACGTCGGTGAACTGTTCCGCGACAGTCGCCAAGTACATTGCGGATTCCTTCAACAGCACCGGCAAGCTCGCCGACTATCCGAACATCGACGGCGTGTCGGCCTTCGTGCACGCGACCGGCTGCGGCATGGCGGATTCCGGCGACGGATACGCGAACCTCCAGCGCACGCTTTGGGGCTACGCACGCCACCCGAATTTCGCGGGCGTGCTGATCGTCGGGCTCGGCTGTGAGGTAAACCAGATCCCGTTCCTGCTCGATGCCTACGGGCTGGAGATCAACGACACCTTCCAGACGATGACCATCCAGGAATCGGGCGGGACGCGGAAGACGGTCGACGAGGCGATCGAGCGCATCTCGGCGATGCTCGAGCCCGCCAACGCGGCGACCCGTTCGACGGTTCCGGCGAGCGAGCTGACTGTCGCGCTCCAGTGCGGCGGTTCGGACGCCTATTCGGGGATCACTGCAAACCCTGCACTCGGCAACGCCGTCGACCGCCTGGTCGCGAACGGCGGCACGGGCATCCTCGCCGAGACCCCGGAGATCTATGGCGCCGAGCACCTGCTCACGCGCCGTGCGATCAATGCCGAGGTGGGCCAGAAGCTGGTTGACCGGATCAAGTGGTGGGAGGACTACACCGCACGCAACCACGGCTCGATGGACAACAATCCCTCGCCGGGCAACAAGGCGGGCGGCCTGACGACAATTCTCGAAAAATCGCTCGGTGCCGCGGCCAAGGGTGGAACAACCAACCTGACGGGCGTCTACAAGTATGCGGAGCCGGTCGACACCAAGGGCTTCGTCTTCATGGATTCGCCGGGCTTCGATCCGGCCTCGATCACGGGCGAGGTGGCGTCGGGGGCGAACCTCGTCTGCTTTACCACCGGCCGTGGCTCGGTCTACGGCTGCAAGCCCGCGCCGTCGATCAAGCTTGCGACGAACACGCCGATGTACGAAAGCATGTCGGAGGATATGGACATCAACGCCGGCAAGATCGCCGACGGCGACGCCACGATCCAGGATGTCGGCGAGGAAATCTTCGATTACATGCTCGAGATCGCCAGCGGCAGGCAGTCCAAGTCGGAGGAACTCGGCTTCGGCGACAACGAGTTCATCCCGTGGCAGGTCGGCGCGGTGATGTAGCCGGAGTTTTTCGATGAAGGTTATGGATCTGTCCGGGCGCGTTGCGCTTGTCACCGGCGGCAGCCGGGGAATCGGCGCGGCGGGCGCCGTCGCGCTGGCCGAGGCCGGCGCGGCCGTCGGGGTGAACTTCGTCTCCAACGAGAAGGCGGCGATGAAAACTGTAGCCGCCGTCGAGAAGCTGGGCGGCAAGGCGATCCCGGTGCGCGGTGACGTCACCGACCGGGACGCGGTGTCGCTGATGGTCGGAACCGTCGCGGAGCGTCTCGGACCGGTCGATATCCTCGTCGCCAATGCCGGTATCCTCAAACGTCAGGACATCGAGGAGACCAGCGAGGAGGATTTCACGGAAATCCTCCACGCCAACCTCACATCCTCCTTCCTGTGCGCGCAGGAAGTGCTGCCGTCGATGCGGAAACGCGGGTGGGGCCGGCTGATCTTCGTGACGTCGGGGGCGGCCTACAACGGCGGGCGCGTGGGGCTGCACTATTCGGCGGCCAAGGGCGGCATGGAGGGCCTCTCGCGGGCCTACGCGCGCCGCCTGTTCGAGGACGGGGTGACGTCCAACTGTGTGGCGCCCACCCTGATCGACACCGACGCGACCCAGACCGCGAGCAAGGAAAACCCCGTCTTCTCGCCGCCCATCGGGCGGACAGGGCATGTGGACGAAGTGGCGAGTGCGGTCGTGATGCTGGCGAGCAACGCCTACATGACCGGCCAGACCGTCCATATGAACGGCGGACTGTATTTCAACTAGCGGATGAACCTTTCCACGTAATCCGCGCCGAGGCCGTTGTCCGTGTACCAGGCGCGGCACATCTCGATCTTGGTGAACACGTCCTCGTAGGCCTCGATCTCGTCGTTTTCGTCGAGATAGAGCATCGCGCCGGCGATGTTGAAGAACGTGATCATCTCGTCCACATGATCGTCCACGACGAGGGTGTGAATTTCTCCCGGCGGCTCGAACACGTAGGCGCCCTCGGTGGCGATCCAGTCATGCTCCAGGTAGCGCCATTCGCCCTTGATGACGAAGCCGTGGACGGGCGCCGGGTGGCGGTGCTTGCTCAGTACGCCGGACTTGCGCACGCGTAGCAGGTTCGCCCAGCCGCCGGTGACGGTGTTGAGCATCAGCGGGCGAAACCAGACATTCTCGGCCTGGGGTACCCACACGCGCTCGTCGTCGGGCAGTGCTACCTCCACGATGTCCTGCGGCATGTCGATGGGGAGGGCCTGTTCCTTTATGACGGTCATTTCCTGATCTCCTTCGGGGCGGTCAGACGGCGGCGTAGCCGCCGTCGATGGGGATGACGGCGCCGGTCATGAAGCCGGCGGCCGGAGAACACAGGAACACGACGGGCCCGGCGATATCTTCCGGCCGGCCCCAGCGGTTCATGGGCGTGCGGTCGAGCAGGGCACGCGAGCGCGCTTCGTCCCGGGCGAGTTCGGATGTCAGCGGTGTCTCGATCCAGCCGGGCGCGATCGCGTTGACACGGACGCCGTCGGCGGCCCAGGCGGCCGCGAGGGACTTGGTGAGCTGCGCGACGCCGCCCTTGGACGCGGTGTAGGCGGGAACCGCCGGGCCGCCGAAGAAGCTGAGCATCGAGGCGGTGTTGACGATGCAGCCGTTCGACGCGGCGAGGAGCGGCCTACAGGCGACGCACATGCGCATGGTGCCCGACAGGTTGATCTGTAGAACCCTGTCGAACATGTCCGGCTCGAACTCGGCGTTGCGCGCGATCATGCCGGCGCAGTTCACCAGGATGTCGAGCCGGTCGAACGAGGCGGCGAGCGCGTCGATGGCGTCGTGGTCGCCCAGGTCAAGGACATGGCCGGTCGCGGTGTCCGGCGCGTCCGCGTTCGCGATTTCTTCTGCTGTCAGTCCGGTAAAGTCGACAGACACGCCGTGGGCCGAGAGCCCTTCGACGATGCCGGACCCGATGCCGCTGCTGCCGCCGGTGACAAGCGCACGCAGGCCCTGGGCGGGATGGGTCTGGAAGGAATTGTTCACTGGTCTCTCCCTGTTCGGGACAGCACATGGCGGACATCGCGCTTGTCCTCAATTCGCATGCGCCGTAGTTTTCAAATGTTGAAAACCGGTGTCCACACATGGCGAAGACGCAGACCTACAAGAGCCAGTCGCTGGAGCGCGGGATCGCGATCCTCGACTGCCTCGGCGACAGCGCCGAGCCGCTGACCCTTACCGAGCTCTGCCGCAGGACGCACCTCGACACGGGCACGGCGTACCGCTACCTCGCGGTGCTGACGCGCCACCGCTATGTCTTGAAAGATCCGGTCACGCGCCGGTATTCCCTGAGCTACGGCCTGTTCCGGCTCGGCCACAGACCGTATGCGCTGGCCACCCTGGCGCGCCACGCGCAACGGTTCATCGTCGAGCTGGCCGATCTGACCGGCCTCGATGCATCGGTGGGAACGCTCGAAGGACGACAGGTGGTGATCATCGAGACCGTGCGGCCGGGAAAGGGCCCCGTCGATGCCGATCCCGAGTATTCGGACGCGCACGCAAGCGCGGTCGGTAAGGTGCTGCTGGCGCACCGGGGCGATGCCCATGTCGACCGGCTCTACCGGGACGTGCCGCTGCGACGGATTACCGATACGACGATCGTCTCGCTGCAGCGACTGCAGGGCGAAATGCGGCGGACCATGGAAGCGGGATACGCGGTCGAGCGCGGCGAGCGCCGCCCCAACCTGCATGCGGTCGCGGGCGCGGTCGTCAATCCCGGGGGAGAGGCCAACATCGCGATTGCGTTGTCCGGCCCGGCAAACCGGCTCTCCGGCGCCAACGAGGCACGCCATGGCGCGCGCGTGCGTGACGTCGCGCGGGAATTCGCGGCGTATATCGTGGATATTTCCTAGTTTTTATTGGTTGAAAACCGGAGCGAGAATCTCGGACGGCTTGCCGGATGAGTGAATACCGTGGGGTCGACCTGAATTGGAGATCGCCATGGAAACCATCGATATCACTCCCGAGGAAATGGAAAAGCGCATCGCGCGCCTGGACGACCTGAAGCCGAACAAAAACGAGCTGGCCGAGCGGGCCGGCATTCCTCCCGAGGCATACGAGTTCGTCGCCGCCAAGGACATCTTCCTGCTGATGGCGAAACCGAAAGATGCGGAGCTGTCGAACAGTCAGCCTGTCATCGAGGGACCGGACGGTGCTTCGGTCTATGTGGTTGGCACGCCGCCGAACGACGGCCCGACGCCGCACGCGCACATGACAACCTACGAAACGTTCATGCCGCTGACGGGCCGGTACCGCTTCGACTACGGGCGCAACGCCAAACACAGCACCATCGTCAACCCGTTCGAGATGATCTCAGTCCCGCCGGGTGTGATCCGCCAGTTCACCAACATCGAGGATTTCGAAACCCGGATGCTGGTGATCATCCAGGGCGAGGACGAAAACGCGCTGAACGATATCATCATGCCGCCGTCGGTCGGCGCGGAGATCGCCGAACGCTGGGGTGAGCAGACGAAGGCAAAGATCGAAGAGATGGGCATGCTCTTCAACGCCGACGAGGAGAGCGCCGAAGCGGCCGAGTAACGCAGCCTGACAGGTTCACGTACCGGAAGCGCCGACGGTTAGGCGCTTTCTTCCAACAACCAAGAAGTGTTGAAACCAAGGAGGAAGCAGATGTCGAAACATAAATACGGTATCGCCGCCGGCGTTACGCTGGCGGCCGCAACCGCATTTGCCGCGTTATCAGTGCCTGCAATGGCGGACAACTTCACGTTCCGGATCGCGGCGGGCCATCCGGCTGCGCCGCTGTCGACCGTCAACCAGTTGCAGAAGACCTTTGTTCCGAACGTCACCAAGCGTGTCGCGGAAGAGACCGACCACACGGTCCGTTTCATCGAAGGCTACGGCGGGACGATCGCGAACCTGTTCGAGGTTCTCGAATCCACCCAGAAGGGCCTGGTCGATTTCGGGTCTATGACCTCGGCGTTCGAGCCGACCAAGCTGTTCGTCCACAACCTGAACTACTTCAACCCGTTTATCTCGGGTGACCCGAAAATCATGGGCCCGACGACCCGCCAGGTGCAGAGCGAGTTCGACTACTTCTACACGGTCTTCGACCAGTACAATCAGACGTACCTCGGTGGTGGCGCGTTCGACGACTACGGGCTGGGCACCGACTTCGCGTGGACCAAGATGGAAGAGCTGAAGGGCGTGAAGATCGGCGCGGCCGGTCCGAACCTGCCGTGGCTCGACTATGCCGGCGCGGCCAAGGTCCAGACCAACCTGAACGAGGCCTACAACGCTCTGCAGTCCGGCGTCTATGACGGGATCATCATCTTTCCGGCACCGTATTACGGGTTCAAGTTCGGCGAGGTCGCGAAGTACTACACGACCATGGGCTGGGGCTCGACGCTGATCTATCCGTTGACGGTCAACAACGACACCTGGGCCAAGGTACCTGACCCGATCAAGAAGATCATCATGGAAGAGGTGACGGTCTATGCGAACGCGGTCGAGGATGAGTCCGTGACCAAGTTCTCTACGGCGCTGGACAACCTGCGCAAGCAGGGTGTGACGGTGCGAGATCTCGGCGACGAGGAACGCGGCAAGATGGCACGCGCGATCGAACCCTGGGTCCAGCAGAAAGCACAGGAGTACGAAGACCAGGGCTATCCCGGAAAGGCGACCTTCAAACGCCTGATGGAACTAGCCAAGCAGAACGGTGCAAAGCCGGCCCACGAGTACGTCATCAAGTAGTTCTTTCAGGCGGCGGGGCGACGATGTCGTCGTCCCGCTTCCTGTTCCATGGACAACGATTGGGAGACGAGCGTGAAAACGATCGACATATCGCCGGATGAGATGGAAAAGCACATCGCCCGGTTCGATGAACTGGAGACGTACCAGTCTGCGATGGATCGCGAGAGTGCGATTCCCGCAAAGCTGATGGCGGAACTGGCCGCAGGGGAGGTGTTCTCGATCATGGCGCCGGAGGGAATGCCGGGACGCCACGCCGATGCGCCGGTGAAGTCCCTGCCGGGCATGACCGTCGGCATCGCCGTGTGTCCCCCCGGCGACGGCCCCGTCCTCCACGCCCATTCGGACTCGCACGAGACCTTCCTTTGCCTGAAGGGAGAGTTCGACATCATTTGGGGCGATGAAGGTCAGCACAAGACGACCCTGCGTCCCTACGACCTGATCTCGGTGCCTCCGCGCGTGATGCGCACGTTCCGGAACGTCTCGGACGAGGATGCCCATCTTTTGGCGTTCCATCAGGGCAACGAGGACATGAAGGACGCGACGATCATGGACCCTGCGCTTGGCGAGAGGGTGGCCTCCGAGTTCGGTCAGGATGTCGTCGACGCGATGGCGGCCCGGAACATGCTGTTTACCGCGGGCCGGTCGGACCCCGCCGATGCGGCAGACCCGTCAGCACAGGAGCGTTGACCCTGCGGAACTGTTTCCGCGGGAACATATGACTTGTCGGCCATGTGCCGAAGATAAACGGGACGGCGGGTGTTAGCCTCCGGGAAATCCAGCCGGAGAAAATTCATGCCGACGAAAGCCGTTCTGCCGACCCCGAATCCGTCCGAGACGCTGTCCACCGCCAACCCCGACCTGCGCAAGACGGTCAGCGTCGGCGATGCTGAGATGGCCTACATCGATATCGGGGAAGGGGACCCGATCCTGTTCCTGCATGGCAACCCGACCTCGTCCTTCCTGTGGCGCAACGTCGTGCCGCATGTCGAGGGCATGGGCCGGATCGTGGTGCCGGACCTTGTGGCACACGGCTGGTCATCGACCTCGGGCCATGACGGGTATCGGTTCCAGGACAACATCGATTACGTCGACGCATTCATTGAGGCGCTTGGCCTGACCGAGAACGTGATCCTGGTGATCCACGACTGGGGTGCGGCGGTCGGATTCTACAGGGCGGCCCGGTTCCCGGAGCAGATCCAGGGCATCGCCTACATGGAGGCGATGGTGTGGCCACGCCACTGGTCCGACATTCCCGAGGAGCGAGTCGGTGCCTTCAAGAGGTTCCGTACGCCCGAAGGCGAGAAAGAAGCACTCGAGAAAAACCTCTTCGTCGAGGTGATGCTGTTCGAGAAGGGTATCATCCGCGAGCTCTCGGACGCCGAGAAAGAGGTCTACCGCTACCCGACCTCGCGCCCGGGCGGGACGCGCGCGCCGGGCGTCGTCATGCCGAACGATATCCCGTTCGACGGCGAGCCGGCGGACAACCATGAGCTTGTAAAGTTCTATGCGGACTGGCTTGTGGAGAGTGACACGCCCAAGCTTTTCATTAACGCCGACGAGGGCCACGGACTGGCAGGCGCCGCGCGCGAACATGCCCGCACGTTCAAAAACCAGACCGAGGTCACCGTCCACGGTCGGCACTACATGCAGGAAGACTGCCCGGACGAGGTCGGTGCTGCCGTCGCGGACTTCGTGCGGAACCTGCGCGGTTAGCAGTCGTCCAGACTTCGCGGCCGGAGGAAGTCGACCAGCCGTCCGCCCTCGGCCGACATCGTGCGCCAGTCCTCGCCATTGAGTTCGATCACAGCCAGCCCGGCTGTTGGGAATCCCAATCCCAGTTCTGCGTTTGCTTCCGCATCGGAGCCCGGCCCGGCCATGAGCCGCGTCAGGGTCTCCATGCCGGGATTGTGCCCGACGACCAGCGTCGTCGCAGTCGCAGGATTTACACGCTCGATATAGGCGAGAAGCGTTCCCGGCGAAGCGAGGTAAAGATCTGGCAGGATCTCGGCCTCGGGTGCGTGGGGGAACTCTTCGCGAATGATCTTCCAGGTCTGGCTTGTTCGCACCGCGGCGGAAACAAGCACCGTATCCGGCACCAGGTCCTGCGCGGCGATCCATGCGCCGACTGCGCGGCTGGCCCGATGACCGCGCGCATTCAGGGGGCGGTCGAAATCGTCCTGGGATGCGTCTCCCCAGTCAGATTTGCCATGTCGCATCAGCAGCAGCCGTTTCATGACCCTCGCCGTTCGTCGCGTTCAGGTGCGTGGATCGACGTTGCATTGCGAGACCGGCGAGCGCAAGCGCGGCTCATGCGGAGTTTGCCGTTTCCGCGTTGCGGGAAAAATTTGCTGCGGCGCAAAACAAACCGTTGACTCGGGTCCCGCGGGTCCTATATCAACCGTCCAGCCGTTGGACGCGGATCGTGTCGGTTTTCCGAGATGCTCCCGCCGGCGGTTTGAGGGATGTAAGACCCCATCCCGGACATGTCGAAAAAAGCGTTTGACAGGTCCGGTCCGTGGTCGTACAACCCGCCTCCGCCGCCCACACCGGGCCTCGGTCCCTTGGGGCGGCTCTGCAAAATGCCGAAGACCTTCGCTTCATCCGAGAAGCGAGACAGGCACTTGCGCTGTTGGACATTGTGAATACCTGAAGAAGGGATGCGCAGGCGGCGGTGCGTGATCAAACACGTCCGCTTAGCATTGCGCATTCTTGGAATGTAACGAGGTACACTTCGGTGTACCTCGCTTGTGCTAAGTAGACGCTTCTAGTCGACCCGTCCGATGGACTTCGGTCCTGAAGATCGGGGAGGTCAACTTGAGAGTTTGATCCTGGCTCAGAGCGAACGCTGGCGGCAGGCTTAACACATGCAAGTCGAAGGTGAAGCGGGACTTCGGTCCCGTGGAAACTGGCGGACGGGTGAGTAACGCGTAGGGATGTGCCTATGAGTACGGAATAACCGTTGGAAACGACGGCTAATACCGTATACGCCCCCCGGGGGAAAGCTCCGGCGCTCATAGAGCAACCTGCGTCCGATTAGCTTGTTGGTGGGGTAACGGCCTACCAAGGCTGCGATCGGTAGCTGGTCTGAGAGGATGGTCAGCCACACTGGGAC
>JAEPNS010000060.1 GCA_017643325.1 Alphaproteobacteria bacterium
ACCACCAGTTCTGTTTCGGCGATTCCAACGGCTGTGCGTCCGGCGGCAACCTGGAGGAGGCGATCCTGCAGGGTACGCTGGAGCTGATCGAGCGTGATGCGATTTCGCAGTGGTGGTACAACCGCCTGGCGCTGCCGGCGGCCGACCTGTCGGGCGTCGACACAAAGATCGTCGACTCCATGGAGCGCTACTGCAACGAGCACGGCCTGACGTTCGAGGTGCTCGACCTGACCGCCGACCTTGGCATCCCCGTGGCCGCCTGCGTCACCGCCCGCGCCAGCGACGGCGGCGCGATCACCATCGGCTTCGGGGCGCATCTCGACCCGGTCGTTGCGTCGACCCGCGCGCTCACGGAGGTCAGCCAGCTGCTGCCGTTCAACGACCAGGGCGAGTTCGCGCTGGACGGGGACAAGTTCACGGCCGCGAAGGACTGGTACGACACGGCGTTCCTGGAGCAGCATCCCTACCTGAAGGCGGCGGACGCTGACCGGGCGGACCTCGCGCCGGGCCTCGGGGATGTGGCGTCGATCGACCAGGCGGTGCGGTTCTGCGTCGACCGGCTGGCGGAATTCGACCTCGAGCTGATCGTGCACGACTTCGACCGCAAGGACGTGCCGCTGTCGGCGGTGCGCACCGCGGTTCCGGGCATCTGCCACTTCTGGAACCGGCGCGGCAACCCGCGGCTCTACGAGGCGCCGGTGCGCGCCGGTCGGCTCGACAAGCCGCTGACCGAGGACGAACTGAACCCGATCAGCTTCTACGTCTGAGGCGACAAAACTTTATGTCTCCGAGCGGTAGGGATTCGAGCGGAGTCTCCATTTCCCAATTGTCATGCCCGGACTTGATCCGGGCATCTCTTCCTGACTGAGCCCTCACCCTGAGCCTGACGAAGGGCGAGGGCGACAACCTCATACTTCGACAGGCTCAGCATGAGGTTGTTTCGGGATACGCGGGACGAGCCCGGGCATGATGTGCAGGCAAGCAGAAACCGCTGAAATTCAGACGACGGAACCTTACGGATTCGACGGCTGGGCCCGGTCGGCGGTGCGCAGGAGCAGGACCGCGAGCAGCATCAGCAACGGGCTGAAGATCAGCGCCAGCAGGGTGACCCCGATCGCGCCGATGCGTGTCGTGCGGCCGAGATAGCCGACGCCGAACGCGCACAGGATGTAGATAACGGCGGCGGGAAAGACGACCATGACGTTGCGTCCCTTGTGTTGCGTGGTGCCAGTCTAGCGGGAGCGGGCCCGCAGGCTCAAGGCCGGCTCAAGGCCGGGTCACGACCGGCGGCGCGTTGCTCGGCCGGTTCAGGTCCATCGCCGCACCGGGCGACAGCTCGGTCCCCATGTCGGCCCCCGGGTCGCTGCCCGACATCGCGGTGGTCCCGGTCGAGAGGATCTGCTGGCTCGCTTCGGGGTTGCCGCCCTGGTCGCCCGCGATCCCGAGACGGCGCAGCGTGCGCTGCCAGCTCGATTCCCGCCGGCTGTGGGAAGAACCGGATACGCCCGGCTGCAGGTCCTGGCCGGTCTCGCTGCGCGGCTTCTGCCCGGCGTCGCCCTGGGTCTGGCCCGGGCTGTCGGACGGGTCGAGTTGCGTCCCCGACGGGGCGGCCGGGAAGGGCTGGCGGGTCGCCGGCTGGTTCATGATGTTGCGGCCGTCGTTCGGGAAGATCGGCGGCAGGCTCTGGAAGTTCGGCAGCTGGAACTGTTCGGCCGTGACCGGCGGCACCGGCTGCGGCGTGCTCGGCACGTTGGCGATGTCGCTGCCGAGGATCAGCGGCAGCTGGTCCCTGTTGCCGCCGACGACCACCACCTTGGAGTTCGGCGACTGCGAGAGCTGCACCGTCGCCTCGATGCCGCGCCAGGTGAGCAGCGTGTCGTTCAGCGCCTCGCTGACGATCGCGTAGAAGTTCCGCAGGCCGATCGCCTGCACGCGCAGGCGCTCGGCCTCGCGCTGCTCGGCGGCGATCAGGAACTCGTACCCGGCCGCGCGCTGCTCCTGCGCGAGCTTGACGTCGATGGCCGTCGCGACCTGGACCGGCAGGCGGATCTCGGTGATCACAAGGTCGTCGATGGCGATGTCCGCCGACAGGCCGTGCTGGCGCATCCGCCGCAGGATGTTCTCCTGCAGTTCGGGGTGGTCGACCGAGTAGAGCTCGTTCGAGTTGATGTGGGTGATCTCGTCACGAATGATCGAGCGGACCAGGGGCTCGACGATGCGGGTCGGGTAGTCGAGCCCGAGGCGCGTCAGTACGTCCGGCGTGTTCTCGGAGACCGGGCGGAAGAGGGCGGCGCCCTCGACCGTCACCCGCATGCCCTCGGCCGACAGGGCGACGACCTCGTAGGGCAGGCGCTGGGTGCGGACCTCGAACAGGAAGATCCTGTCCCAGGGCAGCTTCGCGGTCAGGCCCTCGCCGATGGTGTCGTCGAGCACCGTGCCCCCGTCGAGCAGGCTGAAGTACACGCCGACATGGCCCGGCGGGACGGTCACGAAGACGAAGCGCCACAGCACCAGCAGCAGGAAGCCGACAAGGATCGCGATGCCGACCGCCCAGGCAACGATCTTCTCGGTCCTGCCGAACAGCGGTTGCTGCCCGTTGCGGCGCGCGGCCGTATCTGCCTGTTGCGTCGTCATCGGGTCTCCTCCCCGTCGGCGGTGCGTTCACGCGCCTGTCCGTCGACCAGCACCAGCGTGCGGTCGGCGACATGGAAATACTGATCCTCGTGGCTGACGATCACAAGGGTTCGGCCCTCGCGTTTCCACTTCGGAAGCAGCTCGTTGTAGAAGCGTTGGCGGAATTCAGGGTCCTGGTCGGCGGCCAGCTCGTCGAGCACGAGGATCGGCCGGTTTTCCAGCAGCGCAACCGCCAGCGCAAGACGCTTGCGCTGGCCGGTCGACAGGTTCGTATTCGTGAATACGCCCTCGCGGTACTGGGTCTTGTGCGCGATGCCGAGCTCGCCGAGCAGCGCGTTGACGTCGGCCTCGGGCACATGCTCGAGGCCGTAGAGGCGGTCGAACAGGTGGAAATCGCTGAACACACCCGAGAACAGCGCGCGGTAGTCGGCGACGTTGCTCTCGTCGACCGGCACGCGGTCGCGGTAGATCATGCCGGATTCCGGCTCGTACAGCCGGGTCAGCGCCTTGACCAGCGTCGACTTGCCGCTGCCGTTGCCGCCGACGAGAAACAGCATCTCGCCGCGCTGGATATGCAGGCTCGTCGGGCCCATCGTGAAGCTGCGCGCGCCGTCCGGGTCGTAGTAGCTGTAGCGCAGGTCCTCGATGTCGATCCGCTCGAACGTCTCGCCATCCTCGGGCGCGGCTTCCGGGCGCAGCGCGTCGCGCAGGAACCTCTCGACCGTGTCCAGTTCGTCGATCGCGAAATTCGCCCGGGTGATGACGGGCACGGCTTTCAGGATCACCTCGACGACCGACAGCATGAACACGGCCACGTAGACCGACTGCACGATCACCGCCTGGTCGCCCACGAAGGGCGGCAGCACGAACGCGATCATCGCCAGCGTCGTGTAGAAGAACAGGTAGGAGACGCTGATCCCGCGATTGATCTGGATGGCGGCCTCGACCTGGGCGTTGCGAAGCATCCCGGACTCCGGGGCGAGGTGGCTGTGCTCCAGTGAATCGCCGCGCGGATGGTTGAGCTTCACTTCCTTGAAGCCGTCGATCAGGTGCCGGAACAGCGCGTAGAAGATGCCCTGCCGCTCGCTCGACGCGGTCAGGGATTCGTGCACCTGCCGCTGCGTCAGGCGGTAGAAGAAGGCGGTCAGCACGATCAGGGTCGCGATCACCGCGAACACCAGCGGCGAGACGAGAAGGGTGTAGAAGCCCGCCAGCACCAGCGCGCCGAAGGCCGACACGCCGTGGATCGCCATGATGGCGGCCTCAGTCAGCATCTGCGAGTTGCGGGTCAGCGTGTCGTAGACCCGGTTCGGTCCGAAGCTTTCGAACCGGCCGTAGTCCGACCGCCGGACGAGGTCGGCATAATCCCGGCGGATGCGGTCGAGCAGGTCCTCGACGATGGCCGCCGACAGGCGCTGGCCGACGGCGTTGCCGCCGATGACGCCGAACGCCACGAGTGCGAACAAAAGGAGGCCGAACAGGTCGGGTGTTGCCGTGCCGTCGGACCCGGTCTCGGGGTCCAGCACGAAGCTGATCACGACCAGCACGCCCAGCAGGCCGAAGGTGCTGGCCATCAAAGACAGGATCAGCTTGAGGCGGCGTTCCCCCGCCGCTTCCCAGACCAGCCGAATGAACTTCACCGAAAATCCTCGCCCGTTTTCAGCGCGTTAAGGCCGGGGACCATGACAGGACTTGCCGCGAATGTCACGGCAGGCGGGGCGGGACGGTGGCGCTAGAATTTGCGGCGGAGTTCCATGCGCACGCCGGCCAGATCCTCGTCGTTCTCGCGGATGCCGTACATGGCGTCGGTGCGCAGCAGCCACCGGTCGCGGCCGAAGAGGTTCATCTGGTAGCGCAGGCCGAGCGCATACTGGTCGCCGCGCGCGGCGGACGAGCGCGACATCGGCTGGACGGTGGCGAGTTCGGCAACGATCTGCCGTGACAGGTCGAACAGGTAGCTCACGCCGATCGCCCCGCCCCACGCATCGCGCGCGGTATCGTCGAGCTTGGGAAACCCCGTCAGTGCGTCGGTCTCGAAGTTGATGCCGGTGTTCTTGAGCAGCCCGTCGCCACCGCGCGCCAGCGGCTGCGGACGGTCGAGGCCGATGAAGGCGTTGAAGTAGGGAACCAGCGTCGTCGGCAGCGACGTGACGAGCGAGTTCTCCACCAGCAGGGCCACGCCGTCGGCGGTCTGCGTCTGGTCGCCGCCGGGATCCTGTCCGACGGCCCACACGGCGCGCACCGAGTTGGACAGCCAGCCGCCGTAGCGCTTGGTCCAGGCGCCAACGAAGTTATGGTAGCTGAAGTCGCCCTGGGGCCGGTCGCGGGTATCGTCGGTATAGCCCCAGCCCGCCTCCAGGTGGCCCTCCCGCATGTCGGCGAAGGTCACGACACCGACCACGTTGCCTGCATGGTCGGCGAGCGCGCCGTCGTCGTCCACGAGCGCCGCGCTCGAGACCTTGTCGACACCGCCGAAGAAGGTGATGTCGTAGTTGGAGATATCCAGCCGGCGCGAGTTGCGTGCGGTGAGCGCAAACGCGCCGCCGACGAACGCGTCGTCGACCCAGATGCCGTTCTGGAAGAACATCGGAACAAGCCCGAAGGTGAACGGCAGGTCCCAGCTCGTGTATTCGTCCGACAGGCCGGTGTAGATGGCGCCGAGGTCGCCTTCGAAGAAGAAGTTCTCGACATTGGCGTCGAGGATCAGGTCGCCCTGGTCGCGGTCGTTGCCGGCGAACTCGTAGCGCGTGAACTGCCCGCCCTGGTCGACCGGCCGGAAGAAGGCGTGCAGCCGCTCCGTCGCCGTCAGTTTCAGGTCCACATCGAGGTTGAGCCGCGTGGCGACGAGCCCGGTTTCGGTGTCGCCGTTGTCGTTGAAGGCGACGGCGGTGCGCCAGTCGCCATAGACCAGAAGCTGCGGCCGGACGAGATTCTTCGCCCCGACCAGGTCATGGCCGGCGCCGATCGGGCCCTCGCGGTATTGCGGGTATCCGAACTCGAGCACCGGGCGCGGCGTGGTCACCGCGCGCTTGCCGCCGTAGATCTCGAGTTGTGCCTCGACGTCGTATGGCTCGTCCGGGTAGGTCGGGTCCGGCCGGTAGTCTTCGGCATCGTGCGAGGAGCGCCGGACGGCGGGGTCCATCTCCGGCGGTGCCTGGTGGCCCTCATGCTCCGGGCTGCCGGTGCGCTCCTCCTGGAGTTCCGGCGGCGGCGCGCCGCGGCGCGGGGTCTGCGCGGTCTCGATGACAGTCTGGGCGACGGCGCTGCCGGCGACAAGAAGCGCGGCGGCCAGGGCTGCGGCCGGGGCCGATCGTTTCATGGTGTCCAACATCACTGAATCTCGAACTCGACCGCGTAGGGATGGATGTCGATCATCCAGTCGTTGATCCGTTCCTCCATCTCGCGCGTCGCGCCGACGAAGCGCATGAAGTAGATGGGCTCGGCGCGCGAGCGCATGCGCACCTGCAGCTTGTAGGTACCGGGCTTGGTCAGCAGTTCGCCGGGCACCTCGTACTCCGCGTCACGCCAGCCGAGCGGCGGGATCGAGCGGCCCTCCATGCGCACGAAGGGCGGATGGTTCAGCACCGTCGTCGGCAGGTTGGCCGGGCGCAGGAATGGCAGCTGGTCGATGTCGAACTGCACCGGCAGGTACATTTCCCGGTCCGTGCCCTTGACGTTGGTGGTCAGGAACTTGGTCTGCAGGTTGAAGAGCTGGTCGTCATGCTCGATCGTGCCCGCCGCGACGTCGAGCGAATGCAGGTCCGCCATGTCGCCGAGGGAGTCGACGTAGCCCGATTCCCAGATGTTCTTGCCGTCAGGGTCGAGCAGCGCGACGTTCAGCCAGATCTCGGGCTGCGCGCCCAGCGAACCCGAGGGCAGGTTGTGGCCCTTGTCGGTGTTCGTGACCCGGTAGCGGAAACTGAAATCCCGGCCGAGGCGCGGCGCGCCGTCGTCGAAGAAGGGCCCGTCGATCCGGCTGCCGTTCTCCATCACGGCGAGGCGGTCGCGGCGCTTGTCCTCCAGCAGCTTCTCGTTCTGCTGGATCACGAAGCGGGCGAACATGCGGTCATCGCGCTTGCGCCAGACGTCCGGGAAGTCCGGCGTCGCGATCTCGCCGTCACGCAGCCGGTTCTCCCACTCGGCCAGGCCCCACCCGGCGCGGTAGTCGAAGGTGAGCCATTCCTTGATCGACCAGCGCAGGCCGCGCGGATTGAACGGGAACAGGCCCGGATGCGAGATCGGGTAGCCGGGACCGTAGAAGGCGTGGTTCGAATGGCGCGCGTTCGGGTCGCCGATCACGCGGCCGTTGACGATCGCGACCGGCCACTCCGCATAGCCCTTCGCCTCGCCCGGCACCTTGCCCATGTGGCATTCCTGGCACGTGACGCCGGCCTCCGCGGCGGGGCTGTCGCGATACTGCTCCCACACGACCTCGAGCTTGATGCCGAGGTTGACGGCCACCTGGTGGCAGGACACGCAGAACTGGGATTCGCCGATCTGCTCGAACTCGATGGCGCCGAGGTGAATCTTCGCGCCGTCGGGGTCTTCCTGGGTTGCGACCTTGTACTCGTCCGGATTGCTGAGCACGTTCTCGAGATTGTCGGCGCGCCCGATGCCGTAGACCGGCTGCTCGATCGGGCCGGGCTCGATGTGGCGCTCGCCGTTCACCTTGCCGAATTCCGCGCCGACGCGGTGGCAGGTGACGCAGGTGATGCCCTCGCGCGCGACGATCGAGCGCTCCCACAGCGGCTTTTCGCGGGCCTCGCCGCGCTGGGTGCCGACCTGCTGGTGGCAGCGCACGCAGAACGCGCCGATCGTGCCGGACGACAGGTCGTTGATGGCCTGCTCGAACTTGTGGAACATCGGCGAGATCGACGCGTAGGCGTGGTTCGATGACGCCCACTCCGTGAAGATCTTCTGGTGGCACCGCCCGCAGGTCACGGCCGACGGAAACTCGGTCTCCTCAAACAGGGCCCGGTGCGGGTCCTTGCCCTCGGTCAGTGTCGACGCGGTCTGGTAGGCCGCCGGCACGTCGCTGCCGTCCGGCGCCGGCGCGAACCAGATCTGCGACGGGGGCAGCTCGTCCACCGTCATCGCGGTGTCGGAGATGGCCGGCGTCGCGCCGGAGAAAAGAAGGGCGGCGCCGAAGAGGAGCCAGGGGGAATTGAATTGGCGAAGCACGGGCACGTCCTAGTTCAGGTAATCCCGGAGTTTGGCGAGCGCGCTGCGGAAGCCGCTCGATGAGTAGCGGGTCGGGGACTCGGTGGCCTCGTAGAGGCTTTCGAGTTGCTGCGGCGCGGACCGTCCGAGGGAATCGAGCAGCGCCGCGGCGGCCATGGTGGCCTGTTCGGCGGCGCCGAAGTCGACATAGTCCGAGGAATGATCGCGCGATACGAGGGTCGCGAGGGTTGCCTTGAGGTCGGCTTCGCGCAGCGGGTTCTCGACGAGGTTCCGGGTCATGCCGTCGACCGTGCCCGCGAGCGTGTCAGCCGCGCGCGCCACGGCCGACGCACCCTGGCGGGTGGCGCGGTGCAGGGCGCGGGTCTGTGACTTGAGCGTGTCCGCCAGCTTGGAATCGCGTCCCTCGGCGATCGCGCGGAGCATCACGAGGTTCGCGTCGTAGAGCTGCGGTTCGCCGGGACCGAGGCCGACACCGGGCTGCGGCGACCATTTCGCGTTCGTGTAGGAGTGATGGCAGCTGCCGCACTCGAAGAAGGTGAACTCGGGGAACAGGTGGTTGCGTCCGCGCATGGACTTCGCGAGCGCGCGCAGCTGGTTGCCGGCGGCGACGGCCTGGCCGATGGCCCACAGGTTTGCCCCGTCCGTCACCGGCTTGCGCTGGCGGTAGTCGTCGTCGATGCGCACATGGGCCGGCTGGTTTATGGAGAAGGTGTCGAGCTCGAAGGACAGGCGCGGATGGCCCGCGGCCATCAGGCGGTGCGACACGATCCGGTCCGGGTTGGCCTGGTGGCATCCGAGGCAGAGTTCCGCCCGCTTCACCGGGTCGTCGGTCGGGTACATGCCCAGCGAGACCAGTGTCGGCCGGTCGCTCAGGCCGCTGACGTGGGTGCCGAGCCAGTTCTCCGCCCCGCCGTGACAGCTCTCGCAGCCGACACCGCTGGTGATGTCGAAATTGTTGCCGCGCCGGTCTTCGGACACATTGTCCGCGTGGCACTGCAGGCAGGTCCCGGATTCATGGGCGGCGCCGATCCCCAGCCGCGCGGCGATGCGCTTTCCCCGGTCCGACTGGAGCGCCTTGTAGGCACCGGAATGCGCGTCGTGCGTGCTCCAGACAACAAACTCGTTCTGCAACACGACCGAGTTCTGCCAAGGCTGCACCGCGCCGTGACAGGTCGAGGCGGCACAGGTCTGCACGCCGAGATGGATCGCGCCGTTGTCCTGCGCGAGCGCCTGGTTTGACGTGAACGAAAGTCCGAAAATCAGCGCCGCAACGAACAGGTCGCGAACGGCGCGTGCCCCTTGAAAATTCATTTTTGCCCCGACCGCTGCCCTGCGGCCCCTTCGCGTTCGATTTCGGAACGGTAACCCAGTATACTCAAATCAGTTTGTTGGTGTAGTGATTCGTATCACACCCTTCGGCTTGGGCAGCCGGCAGGGTTATTGTAAGGGAGCGGGCCGCCTCAAGGCCCGTGGGTTCTGGGGAGAGTTTCGGGGGCGTGTCTCAGGTTCAGGTCGCCATCGTGGGTTCGGGTCCGGCAGGATTGAGCGCCGGCGCGCGCGCGGCCGTGCGCGGCCTGTCGCATGTCGTTCTCGAGCGGACCGAGCAGCCGAGCAACACGATCTTCCGCTTCCAGAAGGGTAAGCATGTCATGGCGCAGCCGGCGCACACGCCGCTGCGCAGCGAGATCCCGTTCGAGGACGGACGCCGCGAGGATGTGCTCGCGGCCTGGCTTGCCCGCGCGGAAGAACTCGGGGTCAATTTCCGGTTCAATTCCGAGGTCACCGGCATCACCGGGAGCCGGGGCGATTTCGTCATTTCGCTCGCCGACGGCGAGGAGGTGCGCGCCGAGACGGTCGTGCTTGCCGTCGGACTGCAGGGCAACCTGAACAAGCTGCGCGTGCCCGGCGCCGAGCTGCCGCATGTCGGCTACCAGCTCGACGATCCCGACGAATTCGAGCATGAGCGGATCGCCGTGATCGGCGGCGGCGACGCCTCGATCGAGAACGCGCTCGCGCTGGCGGAGCACAACGAGGTCACGATCATCAACCGCTCGGACGAGTTCGCCCGGGCGAAGTCCGCCAACGAGAGCGCGATCCTCGCCGCGATCGAGTCGGGACGGATGGACGTGGCCTACAACGCGAACACGATCGCGATCGAGCCGGACACGCTGGTGCTCGAGACGCCCGAGGGCGAGGCGCGCATTCCCTGCGAGCGGATCATCGCGCGTCTCGGCGCGGCGCCGCCGCGCAAGCTGGTCGAGGCCTGCGGCGTGGAATTCCCGACGGAGGAACGCAACGCGCTGCCGGAGGTCTCCCCGCAGTACGAATCGAACGTGCCCGGGCTGTACGTCGTCGGTGCGCTCGGCGGGTTCCCGCTGATCAAGCAGGCCCTCAACCAGGGCTACGAGGTCATCGAGCATATCGTCGGGGAGGATGTGGAACCGGCGGACGCGCCGCTGCTGCGCGAGAAAATCTCCGCGGCGCAGGGCTGGGACGTCGACGGCTTCCTCGAGGCGGTGCGCACGCGTGTCCCGATCTTCGCCGAGCTCAATGCGCTGGTCCTTCGCGACACGATGCTCGAGTCCGAGGTGCACAGTTTCACGGACGGCGAGATCGTGTTCCGCCGGAACGACTACACCAACAGCCTGTATGTGGTCATCGAGGGCGCGGTGCGGATCCATCTCGACGACGAGATGCCGCCGAAGGCGAGCGTGCAGCTGGGGCAGGGCGCCTTCTTCGGAGAGATGGGCCTGATTTCCGGCCGCCGGCGCAACGCGACCGTGTCCGCGATCGGCAACGCGCTGCTCCTCGAGGTGCCGCGGCGGCGGATGATCACCTTGCGGGCGAGCGTACCGTCGGTCCGCGAGGCGATGGACCGCGAGGCGGTGGCACGCTCGATCCAGTCGCACCTCGCGCCGGGTCTCGACCGCGACAGCATCGACGACATCGCGGCCGCGGCCACGATCCACAACTGGTCGAAGGGTCAGGTTCTGTTCAGCGAGGGCGAGGAGGGCGACAGCCTGCACCTCATCCGCCGCGGCTCGGTGCTCGTGCGCAAGAAGATCGGCGACCACGACGTCGTCCTGAACTATGTGGCGGCCGGCAACTATGTGGGCGAGATGGCGCTGGTCAGCGGCGAGCCGCGCAACGCGACCGTCGCGGCGGCCGCCGACTGCGAGACCATCCGCATCGAGCGCGACGACTTCAACCGGCTGATGGACCGCCACCCCGACCTGCGCACCGAGATCGAGCAGGTGCGCGAGGCGCGCGCCGCGATCACCGCCCGCATGGCCGAGAGCCCGGACCAGGGCAGCCTGATCGAGTTCCTGGTCGACCAGGGCGGCAAGGAAGCCACCGACATCCTGCTGATCGACGAGTCCCTGTGCGTCGGCTGCGACAACTGCGAGAAAGCCTGCGCCGGCACCCACGGCGGCATCACGCGGCTCGACCGCGAGGCGGGGCCGACCTACGCCGACATGCACGTGCCGACATCCTGCCGGCACTGCGAGCATCCGCACTGCATGAGCGACTGCCCGCCCGACGCCATCAAGCGCGCGATGGGCGGCGAGGTCTACATCACCGATGCCTGCATCGGCTGCGGCAACTGCCAGCGCAATTGCCCCTACGACGTGATCCAGATGGCGAACCCGCAGATGGGCGAGCGCGGCTGGCTCGCGAGCCTGCTCGGCGGCATGGCCGGCAAGCGCGCCGAGGTGTCCGACGGGCCCAAGCAGGCCGTGAAGTGCGACATGTGCCTCGACATCGACGGCGGCCCGGCCTGCGTGCGGGCCTGCCCGACCGGCGCGGCAATCCGCGTCCATCCGTCCGAGGTTATCGAGCTCGTGACCGGGAGCGGGCGATGAGCGCGGCACCCCTGCACAGCGGGTTCCTGACCCACAAGCGGATGATGTTCGCCTGGCTGGCGCTGCTGCTCGTGCTCGCCGTCGCCGCGGCCTGGTACTGGCAGGAGATGCTGCCGCCGTCGGCGGTGGATCTCGGGTTCAGCTACGGGCTGGGGACGCTGGCACTTGTGATCATGCTCTGGCTGACATGGTTCGGCGTGCGCAAGCGCAGCTACGCGAAAGGGGCGGGGCGGCTGAAGGCGTGGCTGTCGGCGCATGTCTATCTCGGCCTGTCGCTGGTGTTCCTCGTGCCGCTGCACGGCGGCTTCACCATCGCGCCGGACATCCACGGGATCGCCTATGTCCTCGTGCTGGTCACGGTCTTCACCGGCCTGTTCGGGGTCGCGTTCTACGGTTTCTACCCCCGCCGGGTGACCGCGAACCGCGAGGGACTGACCTTCGACGCGATGCTCAAGCGGATCGCGGAGATCGACATCGAGCTGCGCGGCCTGTCGACCCAGCTGTCGGAGGCGGCCAACAACATCGTGCGCCGCGAGGCGGAATCGGGCCGCATCGGAGGCGGCGTGGGAATCCTGTTCGCCCGGCCGATCAACAAGGCACGGCGCGCACGCCAGGCGCTGCTGCGGCTCAACCTCGACTCCGACGCGGGCAACCGCGCGGCGGCGCTGCTCGAGAGCAAGGCGGCCGTGGTCGACAGGCTGCAGCGCGATATCCAGATGCGCTCGCGCCTGCGGGCGTGGCTGCTGCTCCATGTGCCGCTGTCGCTTGCGACCCTCGCGGCGGTGATCGCCCACGCGGCGGGCATGCTCATGTTCGGCCTCGGATCGGTGTAACCGGCCATGCGCGTCCTCGTCACACACCGCCTGCGCCGCACCCGCCGGGAAGGCTATGTCGAGCGCTCCGAGACGCTCGAGGGCGAAACCATCCGGATCGGGCGCGGCTCGGATGTCGAGCTGCACCTGCCGGACGGGCGCGTCCTCCTGCACCATGCCACTCTCGCGGTCGAGAACGGCGAGCTGATGCTGCGCGCGGACCCGAGCGCGGAGATCGAGCTCGACGGCATCCCGGTGGATATCGCCCAGCTCACGCCGGGCCGCACCGTCGCCGTCGGCCCGTACGACATTACCTGCGGCGAAGCTGTCGAGGGCCACGACGCCTGTATCAGTGTCGAGCTCGCGCGCCCCATGGGCGATGCCGAGACGATCGTGCGCGAGCGCGTCCGCACGCCCCTGCTGTCGCGTTCACGCAGCGGATGGGCGCTCGGCGGCCTGCTGGGGCTGGTGCTGCTGGTCGTCGGCGTGGGCATCCCGCTGAGCTCGTTCCTCGGCGAGCGCGAGACGCAGCGCGTCGCGACCGACGCGGGCGAGACCGACATCATGCGGATGGCGGAGAGCATGTGGCTGACCGAGCAGCTCTCGAGCGTGCATGACAACCTCGAGGCCGGCTGCCAGGCCTGCCATGTCACGCCCTTTGCGACCGTCG
>JAEPNS010000061.1:0-4466 GCA_017643325.1 Alphaproteobacteria bacterium
GCACAGCGACCGCGCCGGGCCTTCGAGATCGTTGCGCGCCGAATCCCGCAGCACCGCGACGCCCCCGGACAGATCGATCGGCCCGACAAATGCCGCGTTGCCTGCCGGTGCCGCGTGGGCGCCGAACACGGAGGCCGTCGGGAGCGGGACACCGGGATTGACGAGGAGCAAGTGAAAGGACGGCGCCCCGGACGACGGCAGCACCCGTTCGCCGACACCGGACACGAAAGACGGCCGCGCGGCGAGGCAGACCGGCACATCGGCGCCGAGTTCCTCCGCGAGCGCCACCACGCGGGGATCGTCCGGCCGGATCTCCCATGCCCGGCACAGGGCACGAAGGACCGCCGCGGCATCGGCCGAACCGCCGCCGAGCCCGGCTGCAACCGGGATCTCCTTGTCCAGGACAATGCGCATCTTCGCCTCGCGGCCGAACACGGCCGCAAGACCCGTGGCGGCCCGGGTGCAGAGGTCGTCGGACGGGTCGGCCGGGAGCCCACCCGCGTAAGTCCCGCGCCGCTCGACCTCGAACGCATCAGAAGGCACAAGTCGGAGCCGGTCGCCGAAATCGGTGAAGACAACCAGGCTTTCAAGGTCGTGATAGCCGTCGGGTCGGCGCGCGCCGACGTGCAGGCAGAGGTTTACCTTTGCCGGCGCCGCCTCGGTCATTTCGTCTGTCGGCAGGTCCGCACCCATGGACGCCCGCCGGATCAGATATCGCGGTTGGTGCCCGGCGGCTGGGGCTCGGGAAATTTTTCGCCGGCGAGCTTCTTGCGGATTTCCGCCTCGACCTCGGGGTCGGGATCCAGTGTCAGCGCCCGCTCCCACTGGAAGCGGGCCTCCAGCTTACGGCCGACGAGCCAGTAGGCATCGCCCAGATGGTCGTTGATGACGGGGTCGCCCGGCTCGAGCAGGACGGCACGTTCGAGATGCACGACCGCGCCCTCGAAGTCGCCGAGCCGATAGAGCACCCAGCCGAGCGAATCGGTTATGTAGCCGTCGTTGGGACGGCGCGCGACGGCGGTCTCGATCATCTCCTTCGCCCGTTCGAGCTGCTCGCCCTGCTCGACCCAGCTGTAGCCGAGATAGTTCAGGACCAGCGGCTGGTCCGGCTCCAGTTCCAGCGCCTTCAGGAAGTCGCGTTCCGCGCGTTCCCACTGCTTCGCGCGTTCCAGCGCGATGCCGCGCGTGTAGAGCAGCCGCCAGTCCGCCGCGTCGCCCTCGCGCTCGAAGGCCAGGTCGTAGACCTCGATCGCCTCCTCGAAGCGCTTCTCGATTCGCAGCACATCGGCGAGCGCGCGCACCGCGTCGGACCGCTCGGTCCGTTCCTGGACCATGGCCTCGAGGATCTCGATCGCCGCGTCGGCCTGTTCCTCGGTGTGCAGGGCGTCGGCGATGCTGAGGCGCGCATACCAGTGGTACGGCGTGTCGTCCCCGATCTCGCGGTAGGTCTCGATCGCCAGGTCGCTGCGCTCGCGCGCCGCGAGCAGCTGCCCGAGCGAGAACAGCGCCGTCGGGTTGTCCGGATCCAGCCCGAGCGACAGGCGCACGAACATCAGCGCCTCGGTCCGCAGCCGCTCCCGGTTCAGCAGTCCCGAGACGTTGCGGAAGACCTCGGCAGCGCCGTCGAGGGGATTCGCGATCGAGCGCGCCGGCGACGCATCGCCTTCGACAACATCGCGGATCGGCTCGATCAGAAGCGTGTCCGGGTTCTGTGCGGAAAACTTGCCCAACAGGGATGCCGCCTCCTCTTCCCGCCCCTCGCGCATGAGAAAGCGGGTGAATGAGTCGACCAGCTGCAGCGACGGCTGGCCGCCCGAGGCCTCGAGCGCGCGCGCAAACGCCGCATCGGCGCGCACCGCGTCTCCGCCCAGATCGGCGATCAGGGCCTGGTGGAGCCCGGTGATCGGACCCAGCCCCTGCGAATCCGCTAGCTCCGCCAGCCCGTCGAACGCCTCGCCGTGCCGGCCGGCGCCGGCCTGCGCCCAGGCATCGAGCAACGGCACCAGGATCGCGTTCACGCCCGAATCGGGGACGTCCACCAGCAGCGCCGCCGCATCCTCGAAGCGGTCGTCGCGCAGGGCGGCGACATAAAGCGTGTAGATCGCGAGCGGGTCGGTCTCGTTGGACGCCAGCACGTCCTCGGCAAGTTCGCTCGCCTTTTCCAGCCGTCCGGCGCCGACCATGAGAAGATGCGCGCGCCGGCGGATGGTGCCGTAGTCGGGAACATCTGAAATGATTCCAGCCGTCAGGTCGGCGGCCGCGACCAGGTCGCCGACCGCCTCGGCGTGCCGCGCGGCGAGGAACCGCCCCGCGACGGTCGAACCCCGTTCGAACCCCTCGACGACGCGGTCGGGCTGGAACCCCGGCACGCCTTCCGGACCGGTCGTCGCCGCACGCACGTCCGCGGGCCCGATCCCGACAAGCAGGCTCAGGGCAATCGCGGCAGGAAGGGAGACATTGCGTTGAAACATGACGATCGCGGACCGGCCGTGGGTTGCAAAGGTGCAATCTAGCGGTGCCGCGACGCCACGGCCAACACGTTGTCGTGACGCGCGAGCATGGCGCCGGCGCGGCAATCCGCACCCGTTACATATTGGGATAGTTCGGCCCCCCGCCACCCTCGGGCGTCACCCACACGATGTTCTGGGTCGGGTCCTTGATGTCGCAGGTCTTGCAGTGGACGCAGTTCTGCGCGTTGATCTGCAGCCGCGGATTGGATCCGTCGTCATCGCGCACGATCTCGTACACCTGCGCCGGGCAGTAGCGCTGCTCGGGCGCGTCGTATTTTTCGAGGTTCACCTCGATCGGCA
This sequence comes from Alphaproteobacteria bacterium, assembly GCA_017643325.1. Taxonomy (GTDB): domain Bacteria; phylum Pseudomonadota; class Alphaproteobacteria; order UBA6615; family UBA6615; genus JABJAG01. The sequence goes on from JAEPNS010000061.1 coordinate 2,811, forward strand.
CCGACGCGTCCTTAAGGGTGAGATGCGGCGGCTGGTTTTCCTCGTGGTTGGTGTTGGAGATATAGACCGAGGACAGCCGGTCGAACGTGATCACACCGTCGGGCTTGGGATAATCGATCGGGCCGTGCCTGCTCTTCTCCTCGGTCGCTTCATGGTCCGCGTGGCCGTGCTTCAGGGTCCACGGGGCCTTGCCGCGCAGGACGACCTGGTCGAAGCCCGACAGCATCGTCCCCATCAGGAGGCCGTACTTGAACGACGGCCGGAAGTTTCGGGCCGCCCAGAGCTCCGCGTAGGCCCACGAATCCCGGAACGACGCCGTGAAGCCGTCGAGCGTGGCGGGCGGCGTCTCCTCGCCGAGCGCGGCGGCGGCCGCCTCGGCCGCGAGCATGCCGGACTTCATGGCCGTGTGGGTGCCCTTGATCTTCGGCACATTGAGCGTGCCCGCCTCGCAGCCGACCAGCACCCCGCCCGGGAACGCCTGTTTCGGCAGTGACTGGACGCCGCCCTCGTTCAGCGCGCGCGCGCCGTAGGACACGCGCTTCCCGCCCTCGAACAGGGGACGGATCGCCGGGTGGGTCTTGAAGCGCTGGAACTCCTCGAAGGGCGAGAGATAGGGGTTCTTGTAGTCGAGCCCGACCACGAAGCCGACCGCCACCTGGTTGTCCTCCAGGTGGGACAGGAACGAGCCCCCGTAGGTATCCGACGGCAGCGGCCAGCCGGCCGTGTGCATCACCAGGCCGGGCCGGCTCTTCTCCGGCTCGACCTGCCACAGCTCCTTGATGCCGATCCCGTAGGTCTGGGCCTCGCAGTCGGACCGCAGGTCGAACCGGTCCATCAGCTGGCGGCCGAGACTTCCCCGGCAACCCTCGGCGAAGAAGGTATAGGTTGCGTGCAGCTCGATCCCGGGCGTGTGGTTCGCCGTCGGCTCTCCGTCGGCACCGATGCCCATGTCGCCGGTCGCCACGCCGTAGACCCTGCCGTCTTCGTCGAACAGCACCTCGGCGGCCGCGAAGCCGGGATAGACTTCCACGCCCAGCGCCTCCGCCTGTTCGCCGAGCCATCGGCAGAGGTTGCCGAGCGAGATGATGTAGTTGCCGTGGTTTTTCAGTGCGGGCGGCAGCAGGCCGTTGGGAATGCCCGTGGAGCTGCCCTCTCGCAGGAACAGGAACCGCTCGTCCGTGACCTCCACGGTGACAGGCGCACCCTGCTCGCGCCAGTCCGGCAGCAACTCGTCCAGCGCCCGGGTTTCCAGCACCGCGCCGGACAGGATATGCGCCCCGACCTCGGAGCCTTTTTCCAGCACGCACACCCCGATCTCGCGTCCGGTTTCGGCGGCGATCTGCTTCAGGCGGATGGCGGCGGCGAGACCCGACGGACCCGCGCCCACGATCACGACGTCATAGGACATCGACTCGCGTTCGATCGCCTCTTCGCTCATGCTAGAACCCTCCGTAACGTCAGCCCGAGCCTCGCGCAAAGGAACCATGCCCGCCGCCGAAGCACAACCGCAGCGCCCGCGCCGTCCCGCCCCGCAAGACAGGCGCCGGACGGCTCCGGGACAACCCGGCCGGTGAGCGCGGTGGACCCGCGCGCGGATCTGGCGGCGGCCCTTCGCTGGCAGATCGAGGCGGGCGCCGACGAGGCGATCCTCGACGA
>JAEPNS010000061.1:4476-12745 GCA_017643325.1 Alphaproteobacteria bacterium
CGTCACGCCCGCCGTCCCCGGTGCCCGCGGGGGCGCCCGAACCACGTGCCGCGCAGCCCGGGCAACAGCATGCCCCCGCGCCCGCCGAACCTGCTCCGCGCACGGTCCCGCCGCTGGAGGCCGCCGACCACGTCAACGAGAGCGCCCGCGAGATCGCCGCCGGCTGCGAGAGCCTCGACGCGTTGCGCGAGGCGCTGGTCGCCTTCGACGGCTGCGCCCTGAAGGCGACGGCGACCAACCTCGTGTTCGGGACCGGATCGGCCCCGGCCGACGTCATGCTGATCGGCGAGGCGCCGGGCCGGGACGAGGACCGGCAGGGCGAGCCCTTCGTCGGGGTCAGCGGGCAGCTGCTGGAATCGATGCTCGGTTTCGTCGACCTCGACCGCAACACGAACGCCTACATCACCAACATCCTGCCCTGGCGGCCGCCCGGCAACCGCCAGCCGACCGGGGCGGAAGTCGCGGCCTGCCTGCCGTTCCTCGAGCGGCACATCGCGCTCGTGGCACCGCGCGTCCTGATGTTCCTCGGCGGCACCGCGGCCAAGACGCTGCTGAACCGCACGGAGGGCATCACGCGCCTGCGCGGCCACTGGTACGAATACTCCTCGCCCGCGCTCGAGGCCGCCGGGCTCGGCCCGATCCCGGCGATGGCGAGCCTCCACCCCGCCTACCTGCTGCGCCAGCCCGCCCAGAAGCGCGCCGCCTGGGCCGACCTGCTCGCCGTTCGCGAGAAGCTGGACGCCGGACCGCGGGACTGACGAAGATCAAATGCCCGCCAGCCCGGCTTGCTGGCGGCCCGGACCGGTAGTATCAATGCGCCGGGTTGGGGATGGATACATGACCAGAGTTTTCGATCGATTTTTTGCCGCGCTGGCCATGTCCGCCCTTGTTGCCGCGGCGCTCGCGCCCGCCGCCGTCGCCCAGCAGCCCAAGCCGCGCCCGCTGGAAACCGCGCTCGCCGGGCCCGCCATCATGAACATTCCCGGTGTCGGGACCGTGGAGGGCGTGCTGTCGGCGGCCGATGCGGCGCGCTACCAGCGCATCTTCGAACTCCAGGACGACGGGCAATGGCGCGCCGCCGAGGCCGTGGTCAGGCGGCTCACCAACCCGCTGCTGCTGGGCCATGTGCGCGCGCAGAAGTTCCTGCATCCCACGGCGTACCGCTCGCGATACGGCGAGCTGCGCGACTGGCTGCGCGACCATGCGGACCACCCCCAGGCGCGGCGCATCCATCGCCTCGCCGTCCTGCGCCAGCCCAAGGGCGCCCGGGCGCCGGCCGCGCCGGTCACGCACAGACTCTCGATCCCCGGCCCGGTGACCCGCAAGGCCTATGAAGGGCGGCCGCTCTACACGCGCGCGCGCTCGACGGCCGCGCGGCGCACGCAGAGCGAGATCATGCGCCGGGTCTCGCGCGGCTGGCCGACCGGCGCGAAAGAGATGATCCGTTCGGCGGAAGCCCGGCGAAACCTGTCGGCCGAGCAGATCGCGCAGGGCTGGCGCGCGATCGCGCGCGGCTATTTCCGCGCCGGCAAGCACGCGGACGCCCTGGACGCGGCGCTGGTCTCGCTGTCGACGGCCCCCGGTGCCGCGCCGCTCGCCTACTGGTGGGGCGGGCTGGCCGCTTGGAAGCTCGACCGGATGGAGGATGCGGAAACGCTGTTCGCGGAGCTTTCGCGCGCCGAACGGGCCGCCGATTCCCTCGTCGCCGCCGGATCCTTCTGGGCCGCCCGGGCCGCCCTGGCCAACGGCAACCCGGCGAACGTCACCCCGTTCCTGGAGACCGGCGCGCGACACCTGCGCACGTTCTACGGCCAGCTCTCCGCCCACGCGCTGGGTGACGACCGGCGCTACGCGTGGGACAAGCCCGCCTTCGGGCTCAACGCGTTCCGCGACGTCGCCGCCACCGACATCGGCGCGCGCGCCATCGGCCTGCTGCAGATCGGACGCGACCATGACGCGGAACGCGAACTCCTCACGCTTGCCGGCGCGCGCCCGCACTTGCGCGACGACATCCTCGGCCTGGCCGCGCACACGGGACTGCCGGCCGTCTCGCTCAAGCTGTCCGGCTTCGCGGGCTCCGACGTCCGGCTCGCGGCGGCCTATCCCGTGCCCGCGTGGGAGCCGGAGAGCGGCTACTCGGTCGACCGCGCCCTTGTGCTCGCCTTCGTGCGGCAGGAGTCGGCCTTCAACCGGCGCGCGGAAAGCCGCGCGGGGGCGCGCGGCCTGATGCAGCTCATGCCGCGCACGGCCAGCTATGTCGGCGGCGAGCGCGCGCTGCGCGGACGCGGGAAGTACAGGCTCTACGAACCCGACCTGAACCTCGAGCTCGGCCAGCGCTATGTGACCTATCTTCTCGGGCACCGGCGGGTGTCGGGCGACCTGCTGCGGCTGGTGGCGGCCTACAACGCCGGGCCGGGAAATCTCGGCGCCTGGGAGCGCGCGGTCGAGCATGGCGACGACCCGCTGCTGTTCATCGAATCGCTGCCGTCGCGCGAGACGCGGCGTTTCGTCGAGCAGATCCTGACCAACCTCTGGCTCTACCGGAACCAGCTGGGCCAGGACACGCCGTCGCTCGACGCGCTGGCGGCAGGCCGCTGGCCCGCCTACGTCCCGCAGGACCGCCATGGCCGCAACTGACCAGGCCGGCTTCCGGCCGGTGCGGATCGCCGTGCTCACGGTCTCCGACACGCGCACGCGCGACGACGACAGGTCGGGCGACACGCTGGAGGAACGCCTGCTCGACGCCGGCCACGAACTGGCCGCGCGCGATATCGTGCGCGACGACCGGGCCGCGATCGCCGAGCGGTTCCGGACCTGGGCGGAAGACGAGAACATCGAGGTCATCATCTCGACCGGCGGCACCGGCGTGACGGGACGCGACGTGACCCCCGAGGCGCTGTCGGACGTTGCCGAGAAGAAGGTCGACGGCTTCGGGGAGCTGTTCCGCTGGATCAGCTTCCAGAAGATCGGGACCTCGACGGTGCAGTCCCGCGCCGACGCCGGGGTGCTGAAGGGCACCTACATCTTCGTCCTGCCCGGCTCGCCCGGCGCGTGCCGCGACGGGTGGGACGAGATCCTGAAGGACCAGCTCGACATCCGGCACAAGCCCTGCAACTTCGCGGAGCTCCTGCCGCGCCTGCGCGAGCACGAGCCGGACGCCTGACCCGGGCAGCCATGAGCGACACCGCCGATTTCGAAACCGTCGCCGCGCTGTTGCGTGACGCGGGGATCGCGCACGGCATCACCGCCGGCGATCTCTCCGTGCTGTCGACCAAGGGGATTTCCCACGACCACTGGCGGATCGGGGGGAGCGAGCTCGTCCTGCGCATCCCGCGGATGAACCAGTGGGATCTCGGGGACGCGGAGGCGCTGCGCTACCAGGAAACCGCATTCCGCCGCGCCGCGGAGAGCGGGGCGACGCCGAAATGCATCGCCGCGCTGGCACCGGCCGGGGGGCTGCCGCACGGGGCGCTGGTCGTCGAGGAGATCACCGGGCGCCCGCCGGACCTGCCGGCCGACCTCGACGCCATCTGCGACGCCCTGACGGCAATCCACGGCGTGCCGCTGCTCGACGAGATCGACATGCCGCCGCTGCGCATACACCGCAACCCGATGTCGTCGACCCTGCAGACGATCGAGGAACAGGCGGCCTACCTGCCCGACGCGGGCCTCGATCGCGAGTCCTTGGCCGGCATTCGCGAGGACCTGAACTGGGCCCGCGAGTTCGCGGGGCACGGCGAACCGGACTTTGCGCTCTGCCTTGCAGGCACCGACACCCATCCGGGCAACTTCCTGATCGACGATGCCGGCAAGGCGTGGTTCGTCGACCTGGAGAAAGCGCTGTACGGCGCGGCGCCGATCGACCTCGCCCACGCGACGCTGGCAACCTCGACCGGCTGGGACCCGGACTGCACCGGCTCGCTCACGCCTGACGACGTGCAGCGCTTCTACCAGCGCTATCTCGACGCCGTCGGCCGCGACCGCGCTGCGGAGCTCGGCCCCTGGCTGCTGCCGATGCGCCGGCTGACCTGGCTGCGGACGATCACCTGGTTCGCACGCTGGATCGCGGCCTGGTCCGACGGCGGCCACGCCGCGGCGCGCGACGCGCGGATGCGGGACCATATCCGCCGCCACATCGAACGCTCGTTCGACCCCGAAACGATCGCCGACTGCCGCAGGGACTGGCTCGCGCCGCGCGCGCTGACGATCTGAAGGCAGGCAACGGGACCAAATGTTCCTGTTTTGTTCTTGATTCCGCCCAAGTGTCGGGCCATATTTCCGGCATGGCCGACACACTCAAAAACGAAGACGTCATGGACACCGGCACGGTCGACACCGCCGCCGGGGTCAAGGGCACCGGGGTCACCGGAACGCCATTGCCGGACCGGCCCCGCGCCGGCCGCGGCGCCGTGTCCAACCGGGCGGGCCGCTTCGAACGGCTGCGCGGCACCCGGATCGACGACGGCTGGCGCGACCTGCAGGACGACGAGCCCGCCCCGCGCCTCGACACGACGGTCACCTTCGACAACAGCAAGACGGTCATCGCCCGCAACGATTCGCCGGACATCGGTTTCGACCGGTCGATCAACCCCTACCGCGGCTGCGAGCACGGCTGCATCTACTGCTTCGCGCGGCCGACCCACGCCTGGCTCGGCCTGTCTCCGGGACTGGACTTCGAGACGAAGCTGTTCGCCAAGCCCGACGCGGCGCGGCTGCTGGAACGCGAGCTCGCCCGCCCGGGCTACCGGCCCCGCACCATCGCGATGGGCACCAACACCGACCCGTACCAGCCCGTCGAGCGGCGGATGAAGGTCACCCGCTCGATCCTTGAGGTGCTCGCCGCCCACGACCACCCGGTGTCGATCGTGACCAAGAGCGCGCTGGTGACCCGCGACCTCGACCTGCTGGCGCCGATGGCCGAGAAGGGCCTTGCGAGCGTCGGCGTCTCGGTGACGACGCTGGACGCGGAGCTGGCCATGGCGATGGAGCCGCGCGCCTCCCGGCCGGAGCGGCGCCTCGAGACGATCCGCATGCTGTCGGCGGCGGGCATTCCGGTCACGGTCATGATCGCCCCGATCATCCCGGCGCTCAACGACCATGAGCTCGAGGCGATCATGATCCGCGCCCGGCAGGCCGGCGCGGTCCACGCGAGCTATATCCTGCTGCGCCTGCCGCTGGAGCTGAAGGACCTGTTCGGCGAGTGGCTGTCGGCGCACCGGCCGGACCGCAAGCAGCGGATCCTCAACCGGATCCGGGAGATGCGTGGCGGCGAGCTCTACGAGAGCCGCTTCGGGTCGCGCATGCGCGGGCGCGGCCACGACGCCAGGCTGCTGGAGGAACGGTTCCGGATCGCCTTCCGCCAGCAGGGCTACGAGGAGGAGCGCCCCCGCCTCGACACCGCGCGCTTCCGCAAGCCCGACCTGCGCGAGGTGCGCGACGGGCAGATGAACCTGTTCGGCAGCTGAGCGGTCGTCCTTCACCCGGCCTTTTTTCCCGCGAGGCCTTTTTCTCGTCCGGAACGCCCGAATTGCGGTGCCCGCACCGGGCTTTGTGATAGCTTGGCCAGGCCATGCTCTCCAACCACGAACTCCTGCCGCTCGCCATCGTCGTGCTGGTCGCGCTGTCCTGCGGGCTGCTGCTGACGCGCCTGCGGCAGCCGGCGGTCGTCGGCTACATCGTCGCCGGCCTGGTGCTCGGCCCGTCCGGCTTCGAGCTGGTGGAGAACGAGGAAAGCATTGGCCTGCTCGCCGAGCTGGGCGTGCTGCTGCTGCTGTTCGTGATCGGCATGGAGCTCAGCCTGCGCGCCTTCCGGCGGATCTGGAAGATCGCGGTCACGACCGTGCTGCTGCAGACCGGCGGCGCGCTGCTGATGGTCTGGCTGATCGGCCACCAGCTCGGCTGGCCGGTCACCGCCGTCATGCTGCTGGCCTTCGTGCTGGCGCTGTCGAGCACGGCGGTCGCGGTGAAGATGCTGGAGGACATCGGCGAGCTGCGCACCCGTACCGGCCGCATCACGGTCGGCATCCTGATCGCGCAGGATCTCGCCGTCGTGCCGATGATCCTGCTGGTGGACCTGGCGGCGATCGGCTCGTTCGATGTCATGGCCGTCGGGCGGATCGTCCTGTCGGTCGGCCTGCTGCTGGCGCTGATCCTGTTCCTGTCGCGCCGCCAGCGCCTGACCATACCGTTCCTGGGCGAGGCGCAGAAGCATTCGGACCTGACCCCGCTGCTGGGACTCGTCTGCTGTTTCGGCGCGGCCACGATCTCCGCCCTGCTCGGCCTGTCGCCGGCCTACGGCGCCTTCCTCGCCGGGCTGACGATCGGCAACAGCAACCTGCGCGTCGGCATGCTCGACATGGTGATGCCGATCCAGAGCGTTCTGATGATGGTGTTCTTCCTGTCGGTCGGCCTGCTGATCGACCTGTCGCTCATCTGGAACAACCTCGGGATCATCCTGCTGATGCTGCTGATCGTCACGGTCGGCAAGACGGCGATCAACCTGGCGATCTTCGCCGCACTGCGCCTGCCCTGGGCACAGGGCCTGCTGGCCGCGCTGATCCTCGCCCAGGTCGGCGAGTTCTCCTTCCTGCTCGGCAATGTGGGCCTGCAGCGCGAGATCATCTCCATCGACGAGTTCCGGATCATCCTGTCGGTGACGGCGCTGTCGCTGGTGATCTCCCCGCTCTACATGAACGCGATCCGTCGCCTCTCGCGCGCCGCCTCGTTCCAGCGCGCGTCGATCAAGTACGTCCTGCGGATCGCCTTCGGGCGCGAGGCCGACACCGTCTCCCGGGCGGTCAGGCGTGTCGCCGCGATAAGGCCGGGCCTGCCGCGCCGCCTGCGCAATGCGTCCAGGGCGCCGGCCGACGACAACGCCGCGGACTGACCCGGCGTGACGCCCGAGACCGCCGCCCTGCCTGCCCTGACCGCCGGCGTCGACGAGGCCGGGCGCGGACCGTGGGCCGGACCCGTCGTGGCCGCGGCCGTGATCCTCACCCCCGACAGCGAGGCGTTGCTGCGGGCGGCCGGCGTCGACGATTCCAAGGCGCTCACCCGGGCGCGGCGCGAGCGCTGCTTCGATCTGATCCATGACCAGGCCGCGCGGGGAGGGCTCTGGTTCGCGATCGAGGCCGCGGACGTCGGCGAGATCGACACCCACAACATCCTCCAGGCAAGCCTGCGCGCGATGTCGCGCGCGGTGGCGGGGCTGCCGCTGCGCGCGGAGCATGCGCTGGTCGACGGCAACCGGCGCCCGGACCTGGACTGTCCCTGTGACGCCATCGTCGGCGGCGACGGCAAGGTGCTCTCGATCTCGGCCGCGTCCATCCTCGCCAAGGTTGCCCGCGACCGCCTGATGGCCGACCTCGCGGCGCGGCATCCGGGCTACGGCTGGGAGCGCAACGCGGGCTACGGCACGGCCGAACACCGCCGTGCGCTGGAATCCCTGGGCGTCACTGAACACCACCGGCGCAGCTTTGCCCCCATCCGCGCGCTGCTGGAATCGGATACAATATCTAGTTAAACAACTGACTCCAAACACAGAATCGGCGACCCGCGAAATTTTCCGATTGACCGGGACTCCCCCTTTGGTCATCGTCCGCGGCCATGCGAACCCCTGGCCGAGGTCGCAAGGGCGCCGACGCGCCCGCGCGAAACGTGATTCTGGAAGGCGACTGCATCGAGCAGCTGTCGGCGCTGCCCGACGGCTGCGTGGATGCCGTCTTCGCCGACCCGCCGTACAACCTCCAGCTTGGCGGCGACCTCACGCGCCCGAACAACTCGCGCGTCGACGGCGTCGACGACGACTGGGACAAGTTCGACGACCTGCAGGCCTACGATGCCTTCACCCGCGACTGGCTGACCCAGGCGCATCGCGCGCTGGCCGACAATGGCACCATCTGGGTGATCGGCAGCTACCACAACATCTTCCGGGTCGGCACGATCCTGCAGGACCTCGGGTTCTGGATCCTGAACGATGTCGTCTGGCGCAAGACCAACCCGATGCCGAACTTCCGGGGCCGGCGCTTCACCAACGCGCACGAGACCCTGATCTGGGCATCGAAGAGCCAGGAGTCGAAATACACGTTCAACTACGAGGCCATGAAGGCGCTCAACGAGGACCTGCAGATGCGCAGCGACTGGCTGCTGCCGATCTGCAGCGGCGGCGAACGGCTGAAGGGCGACGACGGCAAGAAGGCGCACCCGACCCAGAAGCCGGAGGCCCTGCTCCACCGTGTCGTGCTCGCCTCGACGCGCGTGGGCGACGTCA
>JAEPNS010000061.1:12755-13003 GCA_017643325.1 Alphaproteobacteria bacterium
GGTGCGGTCGCCAAGCAGCTCGGCCGCGATTTCATCGGGATCGAGCGCGACCCGGACTACATCGCGCTGGCGAGGGAGCGCATCGCGGACGTCCGCCGGATCGACGAAACCGAACTGCTCGAGACGCCGTCGAAGCGCGAACAGCCGCGCATCCCGTTCGGCTGGCTCGTGGAGCGCGGCCTGCTGAGGCCGGGCGAGAAGCTCTATGCCCCGAACCGCCGCCATGCGGCGAAGGTGCGTGCCGACGG
>JAEPNS010000062.1:0-242 GCA_017643325.1 Alphaproteobacteria bacterium
AAAGACCCCAGGGACAGATACAATGTTGAACAAGATTGGCGTCATCGGCGCAGGCCAGATGGGCAGCGGCATCGCGCATGTGTGCGCGCTTTCCAAACGCGACGTGGTGCTCATGGATATCGATCAGGCCGCGCTGGACAAGGCACTGGACGGCGTCGGCGCGAACATGGACCGTCAGATCAAGCGCTCGCTGATCGCCGAGGAAGACAAGGCGGCTGCACTGGCGCGCATTTCGACGGCCA
>JAEPNS010000062.1:252-6088 GCA_017643325.1 Alphaproteobacteria bacterium
AAGATCAAGATCTTCGAAGCCCTTTGCCCGCACCTGAAGGACGGCGCGATCATCGCTTCGAACACGTCCTCAATCTCGATCACGCGCCTGGCAGCCGCAACCGACCGGCCCGAGAAGTTCATGGGCATGCACTTCATGAACCCGGTCCCGATGATGAAGCTTGTCGAGCTCATACGCGGACTGGCAACCGACCAGGCAACATTCTCGGCGGTCCAGGACCTGACAAAGGATCTAGGCAAGACGGGCACGGTATCGGAAGACTTTCCCGCTTTCATCGTCAACCGGATCCTGCTCCCGATGATCAACGAGGCGGTCTACACCCTGTACGAGGGCGTCGGCAGCGTCGATTCGATCGATACGTCGATGAAGCTTGGTGCGAACCACCCGATGGGTCCGTTCGAACTGGCCGACTTCATCGGCCTCGATACGTGCCTCGCGGTGATGCAGGTGCTCTACGACGGCCTTGCGGACTCGAAATACCGTCCTTGCCCGCTGCTGGTGAAGTATGTCGAGGCAGGCTGGCTTGGCCGCAAGACTGGACGTGGCTTCTACGACTATTCTGGCGAGAAACCGGTCCCGACGCGATAGATCAAGGATTTCGCGCGATCGGGACTAGCTTCCGCTTTTCTCGATCGCCGCCTGATCCCGGTCGAGATACCAGTTCACCAGCGCAAGCGCTTCTTCGGAATCCCATTCGGCGTGACCGACGAGACGGCCGACCTCCTTGCCGTCCGAACCGATCAGGATCGTCGTCGGCAACGAGACCACCCCGATCGCACGCGAGAATTTCAGCCGGTCGTCGATAAAGTTGTCCGGGAAGTTGACCTTGAGCTTGTTCAGGAAACGTTCGGTCTGTTTGAAGCCACCCCGATCCTGGCTGATCAGGACCACCTGGGCCTTGTCATCCGGCAGCGCGGCGTTCAGCCGATCGAGCGACGGCAGCTCGCGGATGCATGGACCGCACCAGGTCGCCCAGAAGTTGAGAACGACGAACTTGCCCTCGAACCGGTCGAGCGTCGTCTCGCCACCATCTTTGGTGAGAACCGTCACGTCAGGTGCTTCGACGGGCGTCGGTAGAGGTTCATAATTCTGGACCTGGCCCTCGATGGGCGGCCCGGAGTCCGCGTTCACTGCGGGAATCGCGGACCCGGAGACGGCGACCGCGGCAAAACCGGCGAACAGAACCCCTTTCATCGAGCGTTTCATGGCGTTAAACGTCGCTCCCAGATTTGCGAGCCCGTGAAAGATGAGCCCGAACGATACATCCAAGCCCGCCAACGCGCAGTGGGGCGGCCGCTTCGCCTCCGGTCCCTCGGAGGTGATGGAGCGCATCAATGCGTCCATCGGCTTCGACCGGCGCCTGTTCGCACAGGACATCGCCGGGTCGCGGGCGCATGCCCGGATGCTCGTCGCGCAGGGCATCCTGTCCGACGAAGATGGGAACGCAATCCAGGGCGGTCTAGACACGATTTCGCGAGAGATCGAGAGCGGAGAATTTAGCTTTTCCGCAGCGCTCGAAGACATCCACATGAACATCGAGTCGCGCCTGCGCGAACTGATCGGTGATGCGGCCGGACGGCTGCATACCGCGCGCTCGCGGAACGACCAGGTGGCGACAGACTTTCGGCTGTGGGTACGAGACGAGATCGACCAGGTCGACACGGCGCTGCAGGCGCTGCAGGGCGCGCTGCTCGACAAGGCCGAAACCCATGCAGACACCATCCTGCCGGGCTTCACCCATCTGCAGACGGCACAGCCGGTGACCCTGGGGCACCACCTGCTGGCCTATGTCGAGATGTTCGGCCGCGACCGGGGCCGGTTCGCCGACGCACGGGCGCGCCTCAACGAGCTACCGCTCGGCGCGGGCGCCCTCGCAGGCACGTCCTTCGACATCGACCGGCATGCGGTTGCCGCGGACCTTGGTTTCGACCGGCCGATGGCGAACTCTCTCGACGCCGTCTCGGACCGGGACTTTGCGCTGGAGTTCATGGCGGCGGCATCGATCTGCATGGCGCATGTCTCGCGTTTCGCCGAGGAGATCGTCGTCTGGTGCAGCGACGGGTTCGGCTTCATGAAGCTATCCGATGCCTATACCACCGGCTCGTCGATGATGCCGCAGAAGCGCAACCCTGACGCGGCGGAACTGTCGCGCGCCAAGGCAGGGCGCGTGTTCGGCGACCTGCTCGGCCTCCTGACGGTCATGAAAGGCCTTCCACTTGCCTATTCGAAGGACATGCAGGAAGACAAGGAACCCGTGTTCGACGCGGCGGACTCGCTGGCGCTCGCGCTCGCCGCGACCACGGGCATGATCACCGACATGGAGCCGGTCACCGAAAACATGCGGGCCGCGGCAGGCAGGGGCTACTCCACCGCAACCGACCTGGCCGACTGGCTTGTCCGCGCCGCGGGCGTGCCGTTCCGCGACGCGCACGGCATTACCGGTGCGGTCGTAAAAAAGGCCGAGGACCGCGGTGTCGGGCTCGCCGAGCTCCCGCTCGACGAGATGCAGGCGGTCGACCCGCGAATCACCGAAGATGTGTTCGACGTGCTAACGGTCGAGGCGTCGGTTGCAAGCCGGACCAGCTACGGTGGGACGGCGCCCGAGAACGTGCGCGCCGCCGTCGTTGACGCGCGCGTTCGTTTCCTGGGAGACGCCTGATGCCCTTCCGCATCCTGCTCATTGCCGCACTCTTCGCGCTTGGCCTCGCTGCATGCGGCAAGGAAGGCCCGCCCGAGCCGCCAGAAGGCGAACCGGTCACCTACCCGCGGACCTATCCGACCCGATAAGTCGGACCGGCATCATTTCGAGCATGACCCATTTCAGCTATCGCAATGGCGAACTGTACGCCGAGGACGTGCCGCTCTCACGCATCGCGGAAGCCGCCGGCACGCCGGTCTATGTCTATTCGACAGCGGCCCTCACCGACGCCTACACGCAGTTTGCTGGCGCCATGTCCGACGCGGGGCTCAATGCACGCGTCTGCTATGCGTTGAAGGCGAACTCGAACATTGCGGTCATTCGCACGCTGGCCGACCTCGGCGCGGGTGCCGACGTCGTGTCCGGCGGAGAACTGGAGCGCGCGCTCGCGGCGGGAGTTGCGGCGGAAGATATTGTGTTCTCCGGCGTCGGAAAGACCGAGGCGGAGATGCGCCAGTCGATCTCGGCGGGGATCGGGCAGTTCAACATCGAATCGGTACCGGAACTGGAATTGCTGTCGAAGGTCGCCCGGTCGATGAACGCCGAGGTGGATATCGCCATCCGCGTGAATCCGGATGTCGACGCCATCACGCATCGCAAGATCACGACCGGGAAGCAGGAGAACAAGTTCGGTCTGGATATAACCCGGGCACCCGAACTCTACGCAAAGGCGCGCGACCTGGGCGGGCTTCGCCCGGTTTCGGTCGCGGTCCACATCGGCAGCCAGCTGACATCGGTCACGCCGTTCGAGGCCGCCTTCGCGCGCGTCGCGGAACTGGTCCGTGATCTGCGAAGTACCGGCTACGACATCCGGAAGATCGACCTCGGCGGCGGACTGGGCATCGACTACGGGGACGGTGCACCGCCTCCCGTCAGCGCATATGCCCAGGCCGTGGCGCGAACCGTTGGCGACTTCGATTGCGAGGTGATTTTCGAGCCCGGGCGCTATATCGCGGGACCGGCCGGAATTCTCGTCACCCGCGTTATCTACGCGAAGGAAGCCGAAGTGCGCCGCTTTGCGATCGTCGACGCGGCGATGAACGACCTGATCCGCCCGGCGATGTATGATGCCGTGCACCGGACCGAGCCTGTACGCGAGCGATCGCGGGACGCCGAGATCGTCGACTGGGATATCGTCGGACCCGTGTGCGAGACCGGCGACACGTTCGCAAGCGGGTGCCGACTGCCGCACCTGGAGGCCGGTGAACTTCTCGTGATGCGGGACGCGGGCGCCTATGGTGCCGTCATGAGTTCGGTCTACAATAGTCGGGCGCTGGTGGCGGAAGTGCTGGTCAACGGCGACGACTTCGCCATTGTGCGCGAGCGTCAGGAACCGGCCACATTTCTAGGTTACGAGACCTTCGCCGGCTGGCAGAAATAGCGAGCACCCGGTATCTGCCGCCACTGCCGCGCGGAAAGAATGTACGACCGGAAAGGACGAGGTGGCCCGGTGGGCATATCGCCGAACGACGAGACGTCTCCGAACCTCCGCCAACCAAGCGGCCTGGCCGTACGACGTGCGCTCGCGCGTTTATCGCTGTTCTGGGAACGGGCATGGCCCGCGATCTGGCCCGTGGTAGGCGTCGCGGGCACATTCGCTGTTCTGGTTCTCTTCGGGGTGCTGCCCCGGCTTCCGGTCTGGCTGCATCTCCTCGTCCTGCTGTTACTCGGCGTTGCCGGTGCATGGTTTGCGTTGCGCGCGGTGCGCGCGCTGGCGTGGCCTTCGGGTGACCAGGCGACACGACGGCTCGAAACAGACTCCGGCCTCGCCCACCGTCCGCTGACCACGATTGAGGACCGGCCCGCGACCGGCGTCGTCGATCCGCAGACCGACCGAATCTGGCAGATGCACCTTGCACGCGCGGCCGACGCGGCTCGCGATATCCGGCTGCGGCTGCCGCGCCCGAACCTCTCGTCACGCGACCCGCTTGCCCTGCGGGCGCTGCTGGCGGTACTGGTCGTGATCGGGGTATTTGCGGCCGGCGATCGGGCCGGAACACGGCTGGCGAATGCTGTGACACCGGATCTGAGCGCCCTGACCCGCGGCTCGACCCCGAGCCTCGAACTCTGGATCACGCCGCCGGAATACACCAATTTGCCTCCCCGGCTTCTCGCCAGCGCCGACCCGGAGAGTGCGCGGGCCCTCCCCGACCCCGAAGCGCTGATTGCGGTGCCTGTCGGCAGCAAGCTCCTGGCGCAGGTGAGTGACGGCAACCGCGCGCCGGAACTGATGCTCGGCGATCAGCCGAATCCGCTCGAGGCCGTATCCGAGAGTTCCTGGCGGATCGAAACGAGCCTCGATACCGAAGGGCGACAGACCGTTACCGTCCGGCAGTCGCGCACGACACTGGGCCAATGGAATGTCGACGTCATCCCGGACACGCCCCCGGTGATCGCGTTTGCCGCGCCGCCGCAGGGCAACGACAGCAACTCGCTGACACTCAGCTATGGCGCGCAGGACGACCATGGCGTGACACACGTCCGCGCCGAGATTGCGTGGCCGGGCGAGCCGCCTGCCGCCGGTATCGAGAATCTTGATCTCGAACTGCCCCTGCCAGATCCGCGCGAAGGCGAGGCCGCAAGCGTCCATGACCTCACCGCGCATCCCTGGGCAGGGCTCGAAGTCGACGTACAACTGACCGCGACCGACGGGCGCGGCCAGAGCGGCTCGACCGACCGCCTTTCGGTGATCCTGCCCGAACGCATCTTCAACCACCCGGTCGCACGCGAGATCGTCGAACAGCGGCGCGTCCTCGCGCTCTCGCCCGACAGCCGGCGCGATGTGGCGCGCACGCTGCACAATATCGGCAGGTTCCCGCAACGCTTCGACAACGACATCGCGGTCTTCTTGGCCCTCATGACCGCACGCTCGCGCCTCGTGCACAGCCTGGAGGGCGCAAGCCTGATGCCGGTGCTGACGCTGCTCTGGGACACGGCGCTGCGCCTTGAGGACGGATCGCTCTCGCTTGCGCAGCGCGATGTGGCCCAGCTGCAGGAACAGCTTCAGCGCGCGCTGGAAAACGGTGCGTCGGAAGAGGAAATCCGGGCGATTATGGAGGAGCTGCGCGCGGCGCTTGATCGTTACCTCGAAGCACTGGCGCAGAATCTGTCGCAGGCACTCGAGGGCATGGACTTGTC
>JAEPNS010000062.1:6098-12973 GCA_017643325.1 Alphaproteobacteria bacterium
CACGCTCCCCGAAGCGGGGGAGGACGCCGAATTTCTCGACCGGGAGGCGATCCAGAACCTGATGCGCGAACTGGAGCAGGCCGCGCGACTGGGGGACACCGAGGCGGTCGAGCAGATGCTGGAGCAGATGCAGCGCATGCTTCAGGCCATGCAGAACGCGCCGAACATGCTCCAACAGCAGCAGCAGTCCTCGTCACCCGCGCAGCAATTCATGCGCCAGCTTCAGGATGTGCTGCGCCAGCAGCAGGCACTGCACGACGAGACGTTCCAGCGCGAACAAAGCGGTGAGCAGATGTCACCTTCAGACTCACAGGCGGCGCGCGACGCTCAGAACGAGGTGCGACGACAACTCGGCGAACTCATGCGCCAGCTCGGTGAAATGACCGACGAGATTCCTGAAAACCTCGGGAATGCGGAAAACGCCATGGGCGATGCCGAGCGCGCGCTTGGAGAGGGCGACCTGCAGGGTGCTCTGAGCGACCAGGCGCGCGCGCTCGACGAGCTCCGCCGCGGCGGACAACAGATGGCCCTGCAGATGATGCGCCAGCAGGGCCAGGGACAGGGCCCTGCGGAAGGATTTGCACAGCCGGGCGAGGAAGGTTTCGACCCGCTCGGCCGGCCCCTGGATGAGCCGGGCGAGAACGCCGACGGATTTCTGAACAGCGGACAGCAAAGGGTCGGCGACGGCGACCAGGCTGAACGGGCGTTGGAGATCCTCGATGAGTTGCGCACGCGGTTGCGGGACCAGGGCAGGCCCGAGGCCGAGATCGACTACCTTCTGAGGCTTCTGCGCCGGTTCTAGCGACTAGTGCAGCTTTCGCTGCCGGACCGACAGGGCATCTTCAGCAGCGTCGCAAATCTGCTTGAGACTGAACGGCTTTGCGATGACCTCGTGGATCAGCTCATCGAGATTGTGCGCGCGCTGCCGTTCGGCCGAGTAACCCGTCATCATCAGGATCGCGGTCTTCGGAAATTCCTTCGAGACCTTGAGCGCGAGAGCGATCCCGTCCATGCCCGGCATCACAATGTCAGTGATCAGAAGATCGAAGGCGGCGTCGTCCGAGAGATGGTCCAATGCATCCAGCCCGTCGTTGGCGGTAGCGACATCGTGCCCGCCATGCACCAGGGCCCGGCGCACGAACTCGCGCACGGCATCATCATCTTCTGCGATCAGAACCTTGGCCATTTCCAAATTCCTCCCCCCGTTTCGCGCTTCCGGCGGCGGCCATCCGGGCCTTCCAGGGCAGGGCACTTGCCCAGCCTGGCGCCATCCGGAATACGCAGATCGACCGCCCGCCAGGGCAGACTCCGCGCGTACGGAGGGGTGACGATCTTCGTTAACGATTTTCGTCGGAATTGGTAAACAAAATACTAACGTTTGCAGCGCCGTCGGGCACCGAATCGGTGGATGTGGTGAAGGCTGCAGTTTCACCTGGCCCAAGCCTGGCAACGTCCGACACAAACGTCCACTCCTTGAGGGTCTGATCTTTGGCATCGGTGATCAGGACCCGTAATCCGGGCACATCCCGCACTCCGCTGGTGGTGTTGATGATCTCACCCTTGAGCGTAAGCGACCCGTTTTCCGTTTTCGGGTCGAACTCGATCTCGAGCCCCTCGCCCGGCGGCGGAAAGGCCGGCAAGCCGACAGCGGCATAGATACCTTCCGCCTGAGGCACGATCGTCGCAATCTGCGCACGCCCGAACCACAGCACAGCAAGGATGGCCGCCAGCAAGGTCACGACCGCCAACCAACCTATGCGCGCGCTACGCGCCTTTTTCGCGCGATGAATGGCCGGCAGGTTCCGCGGCGGAATCGGGGACTGCTCTTCCGGCTCGAGCGGGGTGACGCTGAGCGGCGGATCATCGAACGTGTCCGCCTCCGGCTCGGGCTCAGGCTCTGGCGCCGATTCGAACCAGACATGCGCACACTTGCCGCACTTCACGCGACGCCCGTCGGGACGAAGCTTGTCCGCGTCAATCGCAAATCGTGTACCGCAATCCGGGCAAGAAAGGATCATTGTCAAACCGGGAATGAAAACCAAGAACAGCGACGGGCGGGACTATACCCCATCCCGTCCTTCCGCGCTGAACGGCGCTTTATAGGAGCGCGGATCGAACGGTGGCAAGCGGCCGACAGACCCGGTCATGCGCCCGCAGCGGCCCTTCGCGACGCGACTTTACCCGGCAAGGGGGGCGTGCCAACTTGGATCGAAGACGGTCCCGATTCGTTTCGTAGCGGTCACGGACCGTTCGCACGGGATTGGAGTCGAATCACTTGCTGCGCTTCGAAAACGTCGGCATGCGCTACGGCGTCGGACCCGAAGTGCTGCGCGACGTCAACTTCTCACTTGCACCGGGTTCGTTCCATTTTTTGACCGGCGCCAGCGGGGCCGGCAAGACGACCCTGCTCAAACTGATGTATCTCGCGCTGCGGCCGACCCGTGGACTGGTGCACATATTCGACCGCGACATCTCGCTGACCCCGCGCGAGGAGCTTCCAGCCTTGCGCCAGCGCATTGGCGTCGTCTTCCAGGATTTCCGGCTGATCGATCATCTCTCGGCCGTCGAGAATGTCGCACTGCCGCTGCGCGTCGCAGGCGCGGAGAATGTCGAGATCAACGAACACGTGCGCGAATTGCTGAGTTGGGTCGGGCTCGGCGACCGGCTCGACGCGCGACCTTCCACACTGTCCGGCGGCCAACAACAACGGATCGCGATCGCGCGCGCTGTGATCAACCGGCCAAGCCTTCTGCTGGCAGACGAGCCCACAGGCAACGTCGACGACCGTATCGCAGTTCGCCTGATGTACCTGTTCGAGGAACTCAACCGGACCGGCACGACCGTCGTCATCGCCACGCATAGCAACGCGCTGCTCGACAAGTTCGGACACCCGGTGCTGCGCCTGAATGAGGGCGAACTGACGGTGCAGCGGGGCAAGCCATCCGCGACCGCCAAACCATCATGATCCGGCGCACCGACATTCCGTTCGAACGCGACCAGTCCACCCGGTTCCTGCCGTGGATTGTCGCGCTGATGGTGTTCCTTGGCACGCTCATGTTCGCCGTCGCGCTTCTGGTATCCGATGCTGTGGAAACCTGGGACACGACGCTGACCGGGCGAATAACGATCCAGGTTCCGTTGCGCGAAGCGGCGCCCGAAAAGGTCGAGGCGCTCGTCGAAATCCTTCGCAGCACGGATGGCATCGCTGCCGTCCGGGCGCTCCCCCCTGACGAATCGCGCGCGCTGCTCGTGCCATGGTTGGGAGAGGGAGTTGTCGGATCGGGGCTTCCGGTGCCCTTACTGATCGACGTCGAGGTGGCCCCCGGTTCACGCATCGATCCGGTTGTGCTCGAGGCACGGCTTGTCGAGACGATTGAAGGAATTGCCGTTGACGACCACCGCGCCTGGCTATCCGCCTTGATCAACCTTGCACGCACTGCCGAACTCTTGGCGCTCGCCATTCTTGCACTCATCGCGGCATCGGCCGTTATCGCCGTCGTCTTCACGACGCGTTCCGGCCTTGCAGTCCACAGTGCCATTATCGAGTTGCTGCACCAGATGGGCGCGCGCGACGCCTATATTGCCGGCCAGTTCCAAATTCAGGCGATGTTGCTCGCGGCGCGCGGCGGTCTGGGTGGGGCCGCCGCGGCGGGCGTCGTGCTGCTTATTTTCGCCTGGATCGGCAGGGGAGTTGAGTCTGCGTTTCTGCCTCGACTCAATCTTTCCGTCGGCGACTGGCTCCTGTTGCTGGTCGTACCCGCCTCCGCAATCGCCATTTCGATGCTTACAGCGCGCATGACGGTCCTTCGCGCGCTAGCCAGGATGCCATGATGGCAAGGCGGGCACAGCGACGCTGGCGTTGGCGTGCACCCCTGCTGCTGGCAGCCCTTGCAATCGCGTCCTGGCTGTTTGGCCTCTTCCTGTTTATTGAACGGATTCCGCGCGCGGCGGCCAACGACCGCATCGCGGATGCCGTGGTCGTTCTGACAGGTGGGCCGGGCCGGATCGAGCGCGGCGCGCACCTCCTGAAAGAAAGGAAAGCCGGGCGGATGCTGATTTCCGGTGTCGGGGCCGATGTGCGTGCCCGCGACCTGCTTTCCCAACGTGAAGTTCCGGATGCTCTCCTGGCATGCTGCGTTACGCTCGGCCGAGCCGCGCAAGACACCCACGAAAACGCTATCGAAACCGCCGGCTGGGCCGCGAGCCAGAGTATTTCAAGCATCCGGCTCGTCACGGCCGACTTCCACATGCCGAGAAGCATGCTTGAATTCGAAGCCGGCCTGCGGGGAATCGAAATTCTTCCCGAGCCGGTAAGTTCGGAAAACATCCAGCTCGACCAATGGTGGCAACGTCCTGCCACCGCCATTCTGCTCGCGGGCGAATACACCAAGTATCTTGCCGCGCGCGCCCAAATGGCGCTCACCGGCTTTTTCAACTTGTCCAGATGATCCGAGCTCTCGCCTTCACAATACTGTTCTACTCCTGGACAGCCATCATGGGCGTATTGGTGCTGCCCCTCCTCCTCGGACCCGCACGGCTCATCCTGGCGTACAGCCGTGTCTGGATTCGAGGTGCGCTGTGGCTCCTGAGAATAACGGTCGGACTGACCTACGAGGTGCGCGGCAGCGAACATATTGCCGAGTCGCCAGTGCTTTACGCCGTCAAGCACCAATCGGCCTGGGACACATTGGCCATCAACCTACTCGTCCGTGATGGAGCGATCGTCCTGAAACGTGAACTTACCTGGATACCCGTATTCGGATGGTGCCTCCTCAAGGCCCGGCAGATCCCGATCGACCGCGATGGCGGCCCCTCCGCCCTGCGCCGCATGGTCGCTGCAGCGCAGGCGCGCCTCAGGGAGAACAGGCCGCTTATCATCTATCCCGAGGGCACCCGCGTCGCGCCCGGCGCGGCGGCGGCGTACCACGCGGGTGCGGCTGCACTTTACGGGGCGCTGGATGTCCCCGTGGTACCGGTCGCGCTGAACTCCGGCCTGTTTTGGCCCCGACGCTCGCTCAACCTGCGGCCCGGTAAAATCACGATCGAGTTTCTCCCCGCCCTCGGCCCGGGACTGCCGCGGCGGGAGTTCCTGGACAAGCTTGAAACCGCGATCGAAAGCGCAACGGAAAAGCTTATTGAGGATGCCGTCTCACGATATGACCTTCATCGCAGCGTGGCAGACTGTGGATAACTTTGTGGAATGTCTGCACACGGGCTGACTGATCCGCCACAAACGTAATAGGTCCGTAATAAAGCCAAGCGTCGCTCGGGAGCACGCAGGAATACTCGAATGCTTCAAGAGTTTTGTTTGCGGAATCCTCACGGGCATTCAAAAGCTCCGCTCACCTTTGCTTATCTGATTTTCAAAGCAGCTGTCGAGATGTGCATGATCCTGCGGAGTTTGACCGCAGATCACTTTGGCTAGATCGAAACCGGGCGGTTGATAAAGACAGTTTCGCTTGCGAATTACGCTTGTGGATAAACAGGAACGAGCAGTGGCCTAGCGGAGCAACGAATACATCTTGGACAGGATGCTCGCAGTCGCAGTCGTCAGATCCGAACAGTCGACGAACGCGACATCATTCGCACAGCATTCAGTACGATAATCCCGGCTTTCCGCAACCTGACGTTCCAGCCACGCAATGGCACGCGCGTCGTTGTAGGTTTTCAGCCAATGAGCCCCCGGGCCCTCGCGCATCTGGCGCCAGCGTTCTCCCGGGTCCGCTTCCGGGAAAGCACAGAAGAGCGGAGAGAAGCGGCTATCCGACATGAGGTCGGCCGCCTGCCGAACCGTCAGCCAGCCACCCTCGACGACGCAAGCAGCACCGTTCGCGAGAAGCTGTTCAACGACACGGTGACAGATCGCCCGCGTGAGATCGACCGACAGATCCCGGCCGATTGCCCCCGCCCGGTTTGCGTGATGCAAGGGATAGTGGAACTCGTCCAGATGCACGCAGTGGAGACCAAGTTCCTGGGCAAGAACCGCGGCAGCGGTCGTCTTTCCCGACCCGCTCGCGCCTCCGATAAACAACACCCGGTTGTCCATCCCGACCGAATCTCTAACGATAGTTCGGTTGCATCGCGACGAGATCGCGCAGCCTGCCGAGAGGTTTGTCGACGATTCCCATTTCTTCCAGATGCGTCACGGTGTTCATCAGATATTCGGTATTCGGCCCGCCACGCCCATGGCCTTGACGGATGAGTTCCAGCGTTTCCTTTTCCGACAGCTTACCCGCATATTGCACGTGGTTATGCGCTGCCGTGTAGGTGTGTGCACGTACCGTCCTGTCACCGATCCGCGCACTGACCCAACGGGGGATGTACACGCGGGTCACCATCTCGCGTCGGATCAGATTTTCGACCGTCTGTTCCGCAAGCTTCGCACCCACCCGGTACGCAACCCCCCGGCAACTCCCGCCGTTGTCGAGTCCGAGCACCAGGCCGGGATTGTCTTTCGTGCCGCGCCATACGTGGGAGTAGACGCAGAAACTGCGGTGATACCCATGGACCGTCGCGAGCATGCGCTCCTCGAACGGAAAGTCCGGCTGCCACATCAGCGAGCCGTATCCGAACACCCACAGATCCTCATCCGCAGGGTGGGTCTCCATAACGGCGCGAAGCGTGGTGTCGAGTTCGTCTTCCGTCAGTTCGTACTGGTCAGTCAGATGACGCAAATCAGGCTGGACATGGCGGTTGGGCATGGCCACACGCTAACCCCGCTGGCAACGGCCCTCGGTGCTCGCGCACCGACAGGCTTTGTTCTAGGTTCCCGATCGGACCCGACGCACCGCATCTAATTCGAACAGGCCCTGATGTTCCAGCGAAAGTACCTGATCTTTCTCGGTGCGTTGTCCACCTTGTTTGTTCTTTGGTCG
>JAEPNS010000063.1 GCA_017643325.1 Alphaproteobacteria bacterium
GACCCTCGCGGCGCTTTTCTTTGCCGCGCCGTTATGGTCCGATAGCGGCAACTTTTTTCAGGGAGGAGACTGAAAATGTTCAGGAAACTGGCGGGCACGGCAGCGATGCTGGCCCTTATGGCCGGGACGGCCCCGGCATCGGCCGACGAAATCAAGATCGGCTTCGTCACCACATTGACCACCCCTGTTGCCGTGCTCGGCAAGGACATGCGCGACGCGGTCGACCTCGCGGTCGAGCATATCGGCGGAAAGATGGGCGACCTCGACGTCGAGATCGTCTACGCCGACGACGAGTTCAACTCGCAGAAGGGCAAGCAGGCCACCGAGCGCCTCGTGCTGCGCGAGGATGTCGACCTCGTCGCGGGCTACATCTGGTCCAACGTGCTGCTGGCCTCCGCGCCGGTGGTGCTCAATGCGGGCAAGATCCTCATCAGCGCCAACGCCGGCCCGTCGCCGCTGGCCGGCGCGCAGTGCCACGAGAACTTCTTCAACATCGCCTGGCAGAACGACCAGACGCCGATGGCGCTGGGCGAGCTGCTCAACCAGCAGGGCGTGAAGTCGCTCTACCTGATTGCGCCGAACTACGCCGCCGGCCAGAACATGGTCGCGGGCGTGGAGCGCACCTTCAAGGGCGAGGTCGTGGGCAAGGACATGACGGTCTGGCCGTCCCAGCGCGACTGGTCGGCCGAGCTGACCAAGGTCAAGTCGGCCAAGCCGGACGGCGTCTTCACCTTCTACCCGGGCCCGGCCGGTCCCGCCTTCATCAAGCAGTACCAGCAGGCCGGCCTCGACGGCGAGGTGCCGCTGTATTCGGTCTACACGCTGGACTCGATCAGCCTGCCGCTGTTCCAGAAGGCCGGCATGGAGACGGTGCTCGGCACCAAGATGACCCAGTTCTGGGGTCCGGACCTCGACACGCCTGCGAACAAGAAGTTCGTGGCCGACTTCCGCGCGAAGTACGGCCGCTACCCGTCCTTCTACGCGGCGCAGAGCTACGACGCGATCATGTACATCAAGTCGGCGGTTGAGGCGGTCAACGGCAACATCGACGACATCGACGGCATGCGTGCCGCGCTCAAGGCCGCGAACTTCGATTCCGTCCGCGGGCCGTTCAAGATGGGCAACAACCACTTCCCCATCCAGAACTTCTACGAGCGCACCGTGGTCAAGGATGCCGACGGCAACTGGACCACGACGGTCGGCCGCGCGGTGCTCAAGGATCACCAGGATCCCTACGCCAGCCAGTGCAAGATGAACTGACCTGGCGGCGACACCCAATAGCAGCGGGGATGCCTCGGCATCCCCGTTTGCATATCCGTCAGCGGTAGGGGCCTTCGCGCACCGATGGACTACGTCCTTCTTACCGAACAGTTCCTGAACGGGTTCCAGCTCGGGATCATCCTGTTCCTGATGGCTGCCGGGCTGACCCTGGTGTTCGGGATCATGGACCTGGTGAACCTCGCCCACGGATCGATGTTCATGATCGGGGCCTTCGTCGGGGGCACCATCGCGCTGCTCACGGACTCGTTCATCCTCGGCGTGATCCTGATGATCCCGGCGATGCTGGTGATCGGCATGGCCGTGGAGATGACGACGCTTCGAACGCTCTACCCGCGCGACCATCTGGACCAGGTGCTCGCGACCTTCGGGCTGATCCTGTTCTTCAACGAGGCCGTCCGCCTGATCTGGGGGCCGGAGGGCCTCGTGGTGCCGCTGCCGGCCTTCCTCGACGGCACGG
Source organism: Alphaproteobacteria bacterium (assembly GCA_017643325.1). GTDB lineage: Bacteria > Pseudomonadota > Alphaproteobacteria > UBA6615 > UBA6615 > JABJAG01. Next base: position 1,739 of record JAEPNS010000063.1, read on the forward strand.
TCGAGCTCGGCCTCGGTATCACCTACCCGGTCTACCGGATCGTGATCATCGCCATCGGGCTGGCGGTCGCGCTGGGGCTCTACATCCTTGTGGGCAAGACGCGGATCGGGATGCTGATCCGCGCCGGCGCCTCGAACCGCACCATGGCGGGCGCGCTCGGCGTCAACATTCCCAAGCTGTTCTCGATCGTGTTCGGCATCGGCGCGGTGCTCGCCGGCCTCGCCGGGCTGATCATCACGCCGATCACCCAGGCCCAGATCGGGATGGGCGAGGACGTGCTGATCCTCGCGTTCGTGGTGATCGTGATCGGCGGCATCGGCTCGATCCGCGGCGCCTTCATCGCCTCCATCGTGACCGGCGTGATCGACACCATGGGGCGCTCGTTCCTCGACCAGCTCCTGCTGCTGTTCCTGCCCGCCAACGCGGCCGAGAGCGCCGGCCCGGCGCTGTCGTCGATGCTGATCTACATCCTGATGGCGGCGATCCTGTTCTTCCGGCCTCAGGGCCTCTTTCCCCCCAAAGGCGCGGGTGCATGAACATGCGTGCCGAACTCCGCAACCCCGCGACCATCTTCGCGCTGCTGGTCATGGCGCTGTTCGCCACCGGGCCGTTCCTCATGCCCGCGCTGGACGAGCCGTTCTACGTCATCGTGTTCGCCCGCATCATGGTCTGGGGCATCGCCGCGATCAGCCTGAACCTCATCATGGGCTACGGCGGCATGATCTCGTTCGGCCACGCGGTCTATCTCGGGATTGGCGGCTACACGGTGGGCATCCTGGCGTTTCACGGCGTCACCGACGGCTGGACCCAGCTCGCCGTCGCGGTGTTCGGCAGTGCGTTCATCGCGTTCGTGTTCGGTGCGATCAGCCTGCGGACCCGGGGCGTCTACTTCATCATGATCACGCTGGCGCTGGCGCAAATGATCTTCTTCCTGTCGGTCAGCGCCGAGCGCTACGGCAGCGACGACGGGCTGAACATCCTCAGCCGCAGCGACTTCGGGGTCGGGTTCTTCGACCTCGAGGACCAGATGACCATGTACTACACGATCTTCGCGGTCCTGCTGCTGGCGCTGCTCGTGAGCTGGCGGATCGTCGGCTCGCGCTTCGGGAACGTCATCCGCGCGGCCAAGTCCAACGAGACCCGGGTGCAGGCCGTCGGCGTCGCGACCTACCGCTACCGGCTCACGGCCTTCGTGATCGCCGGGGTGATGTGCGGCATTGCGGGGCTCCTTCAAGCCAATCTGGAGCGCTTCGTCTCGCCGGACATGATGAGCTGGCCGCGCTCGGGCGAGCTGATCTTCATGGTCGTGCTCGGCGGCATGTCGACCATCTTCGGCCCCGTCACCGGCGCCTTCGTCTACCTCATGGTGTCGGACTTCCTCGCCGAGTGGACCATCCACTGGCATATCGTCTTCGGCCCGCTGCTGGTCCTCGTGGTGCTGTTCGCCCGCGGCGGCATCGCCGGGCTGCTCGACCGGAAACCGGCCCGTGAGTGACGCGGCGGCCACATCCCCGGCGCTCGAAGCCCGAAGCCTGGTGAAGACCTTCGGCGGCCTGACGGCGACCGACAACCTGTCGCTGGAGGTCGCGCCGGGGGAGATCCACGCCGTCATCGGGCCGAACGGCGCGGGCAAGACCACGCTGGTCAACATCCTGTCCGGCCTGATGAAGCCCGACGGCGGCGCGATGCTGTTCCGGGGCCGCGACATCACCCGGCTGTCCGCCCCCGCGCGGGTCAAGGCGGGCCTCGCGCGCTCGTTCCAGATCACCTCGATCTTCCGGGATTTCACGGTGCTGGAGAACGTCATGCTGCCGGTGCAGGCGAAGCAGGGGCACTCCTACCGCTTCTGGGGCCGCACCGACCGGGATGCGCGCCTGACCGGCCCGGCGCAGGACCTGCTCGAACGGGTCGGGCTCGGCGAGCGCGCGAACGTCCGCGCCGGCGACCTCGCCTACGGCGAACAAAGACAACTGGAGATCGCCATCGCGCTGGCGACCGAGCCGTCGTTTCTCCTGCTCGACGAGCCCATGGCCGGCATGGGGCCGGAGGAAAGCCAGGGCATGATCGCCTTCCTCAAGGCGCTGAAGGGCGACTACACCATGCTGCTGGTGGAGCACGACATGGACGCGGTGTTTGCGCTCGCCGACCGTATCACGGTGCTGGTCTATGGCCGGGTGATCGCCACCGGCGCGCCCGACGCCATCCGCAACGACCCGGACGTGCGCGCGGCCTATCTCGGCGACGACGCGGGCGACGGCGAGGCCGGGGCGGATACCGGCGGGGAGGCGGCCTGATGCTGGAGGTGCGCGGGCTCGAGACCTCCTACGGCGACAGCCAGGTGCTGTTCGGCATGGACCTCGACGTGGGCGCGGGCGAGGTCGCGACCCTGATCGGCCGCAACGGCATGGGCAAGACCACGACCGTTCGCTCGATCATGGGGATCGTGCGCCCACACGGCGGGCGGATCATGTTCGACGGCGTCGGCATCCAGGGGAACCCGTCCTACCGGGTCGCCCAGGCCGGCATCGGGCTGGTGCCCGAGGGGCGGCAGATCTTCCCCAACCTGTCGGTCCGCGAGAATCTGGTCGCGACCGCGAAGGCGCGTGACGGCGACGGCGAGAACTGGACCTTCGACAAGGTGATGGACCTGTTCCCCGCGCTGTCCGCGCGGCTCGACAGCGCCGGCAACCAGCTTTCGGGCGGCGAGCAGCAGATGCTCGCCGTCGGCCGCGCGCTGATGACCAACCCCAAGCTCCTCGTCCTCGACGAGGCGACCGAGGGCCTCGCGCCGCTCATCCGCCAGGAGATCTGGACGTGTCTGGCCGGCCTCAAGGCCGCGCACCAGTCGATCCTCGTGATCGACAAGAACATCGACGCGCTGACCAGGATCGCCGACCGCCACCATATCGTGGAAAAGGGCCGGGTGGTGTGGACCGGGGATTCGGCCGCGCTGAGGGCCGACCCGACGCTGCAGGAGCGGTATCTGGGAGTCTAGGCGTATACCTAGCCCTTGAAGCCCTCCCTTAACCCCGCCGCCGCGAACTCCAGCGCCTCGAAGGCGGCGTCCACGTAGCCCCCCATGCTCGGGAACAGGTGAGGGTAGCCTTCCCAGTTGCGCTGCCGCACCGGCACGCCCGCCTCCCGCAGGCGCTCGGCGTAGGCGATGCCCTCGTCGCGCAGCGGGTCGTGGCTGGCGGTGATCACCGTCGCCGGCGGCACGCCGGAGAGGTCGTCGGTGAGCAGCGGCGAAACCCGCGGGTCCTCGCGCAACGCATCGTCGCCGCCGAGATAGTTCTCGCGCCAGCGTTCCTGCATCCGCCGCGTCAGCACCGGGCCTTCGGCGTTCTCCTCGTAGGAGGGCGTGTCGAACCGCAGGCTCAGGATCGGGCAGATCATCACCTGGGCGGCGAGCTTCGGGCCATCCTTGCGCAGTTGCTGGGCCGTGACAGCCGTCAGGTTGCCGCCCGCGCTGTCGCCCGCCACGGCGATGCGGGCCGGGTCCGCGCCCAGTTCGCCGGCATGGTCGTGCACCCAGCGCACGGCCCACTGGCAGTCCTCCGTTGCGGCGGGGAACTTGTGCTCGGGCGCGAGGCGGTACTCGACGGAGACGAAGATCGCCCGCGCGGCGTTGGCCATATAACGGCACTGGGGTTCCACCGTATCGTGGCTGCCGATGGTCCATCCGCCGCCGTGGAAATACACCACCACCGGCAGGGGCGCGCCGTCGTTTTTTGGGTCAGGTGCCGTGATCGGGACGTAGACGCGCAGCGGCACGGGCCCGGCCGGGCCCATGGGGTAGAGGTCGATCACCCGGCGCAGCGGCGCGGGTACCTGGTTCATGAGTGCGACCCGCTCGCGCAGCACCGCCCGCGCTTCGCCGGGCGGCAGGTCGGGAAAGCTGACCCCGGCCATCAGGCTGATGGCTTTCAGCACCTGGGGGTGAAGGTCCATGGGTTCCGCCCGCTGTTGTTCGAGATCACAGCTTAGACCGACGGGATGGCGGCGTCGCGCCTTGCACCTACCCCTCGTCACCCCTTGGAAGGCAGGGGTCCATTAACACAGGCGGTCGCCCGGTCAGGTATCGGCGTCAATGGACTCCCGCCTTCGCGGGAGTGACGAATGGAGTCTGGGTCACCCCCGCAGCTTGAACCGCTGGATCTTCCCTGTCGCCGTCTTCGGCAGGTCTTCGACGAAGTTCACCCAGCGCGGGTATTTGTAGCGGGCGAGGCCGTCCTGGCAGAAGGCCTTCAGGTCCTCGGCCAGCGCGTCGGAGGCGGTGTGGCCGTCGGCGAGGATGACGTGGGCCTCGGGCTTGACCAGCTCGTCGTCGTCGGCGCGGCCGACCACGGCGGCCTCCAGCACCGCGTCGTGGGCGACGAGGCGCGCCTCGATCTCCACTGGCGAGACCCAAATGCCGCCGACCTTCAGCATGTCGTCGCTGCGCCCCTGGCAGGTGAAGTTGCCGTCCGCGTCGCGCGAATAGGAATCGCCGGTGCGGATCCAGTCGCCCTCGAAGGCGGCGGCGGTGCGCTCGGGCTGGTTCCAGTAGCGCGAGGTGACGGAATCGCCCCGGATCAGCAGGTGCCCGGTCTCGCCGTCGGCGACGTCGCGGCCGTCGTCGTCGACGATCCGCGCGTCGTAGCCCGGCACCAGCGTGCCGCTCGCGCCCGGCACCGCGCCGCCCGGCCGGTTGGAGATGAAGATGTGGAGGATCTCCGTCGTGCCGATGCCGTCGAGGATCTCGAGGTTCGTCCGCGCGAGCCAGCGCTCGAAGATGTTGGCGGGCAGCGGCTCCCCGGCGGACACGCACATGCGCAGGCTTCGCAGGTCCGGGGACGAACTCCCGAGCGCCTGGAGCTGCGCCCCGAACAGGGTCGGCACGGCGTAGTAGATGGTCGGGCGGAAGCGTTCGATGTGGTCGAACATGGTCTCGGGCGTCGGCCGCCCGGCGAACAGCACCGCCGTGCCGCCGGTCCACAGCGGGAAGGTCATGGCGTTGCCCAGCCCGTAGGCGAAGAACAGCTTGGCGGCGGAGAAGTGCACGTCGTCCTCGCCGATGCCCAGCGTCTCGACGCCGTAATACCGGCTGGTCACCACCATGTCCCGGTGGGCGTGGACCGCGCCCTTGGGCGTGCCCGTGGAGCCGGAGGTGTAGAGCCAGAAAGCGTCGGCGTCCGCGGTGGCGGGGGCGGGGTCGAGGTCGGGGGATGCGTCGGCCATGCGCGCTTCGAGCGATCCGTCCGCGCCGTCCGTGGGGAAGGCGTGGGCGAGCCCGTTGTCGAGCCCGGTGAGCGCCGGCGTCATCTCGTCCGCGAACTCCGGCGACCAGACGACGCACGCCGCGCCGGAATCGACCAGGATGAAACGGTAGTCCTTCGCCCGCAGCAGCGTGTTCACCGGCACCGGCACGAACCCCGCCTTGATCGCCCCCCAGAACAGGAAGAGGAACTCCGGCGCGTCCTTCACCGCCATCACGACCCGGTCGCCCGCGGAGAGCCCGAGGGCCTTCAGGGCGTTGCCCGCCCGGTTCACGCCGGCGGCGAGCTCGGCGTAGGTGGTGTCCCCGTCATCCGTCCGGATCGCGATCTTGCCGCCGCGCCCTTCGTCCAGGTGCCGGTCGATGAACGGCACCGCGACGTTGAAGCTGTCCGCGTAGGTCAGCTTCGCGGGGCTGTTCGAGGCGTCGACGGCGACGGTGTTGGGGGTCATTGGCAGCGTTTCCTCGGTCGTCACCCCTGCGAAAGCAGGGGTCCATTATCGCAGTCGGTTGGCTGGTAGTGCATCGGCGTTAATGGATGCCTGCTTTCGCAGGCATGACGAATTTTGTCTGTCCGCTCCTCAATGAAACAGCACGTACTCGAAATCGATGGGCTGGCCGTGGATACCGCGCTTGGGCGGGGCGATCCAGCTTGCCATCCGGCCGGGCTCGGTCACGGGCTTCATCAGCGAGCGGACGAAGGCGTGGTCCTCGTCGGTCGGCAGCCACTCGCCCCTGCGCTGCGCCCACTCCTCGGCGGAGATGACCTCGCCCTCCGGCGTCGCCTCGATGCCCTGGAAGATGCCGATGGCGCGGTTGAACTTCTCGTCGGGCAGTTTCAGCTCGAAGTCGATGCCGTGGGCCGCGATCATCTTGTTGAAGCGGTTCACGCCGCGCTGGCTGTCCTTCGTGTAGTCCTGGCGCAGGTTCAGGTTCATCGCCGTCAGCGCCGCGATGGTCTCCTTGTCGATATGGGTGCCCGGGCCGTCTCCCGTGACCTTCGGGATCTCCACCTGCTCGCCGTCCAGCTTGTGGTCGTCGTCGAGCTTGCTCTCGTGGTAGCGGCCCTTCAGCCCCATGGAAAAGTAGTTCGCGGCGTTGGTCGAGCGCTCGGAGCCGAACAGGTCGAGGCAGATCGAGTAGTGGAAGTTCATCCACTTCTGAATGGTCTCCAGGTTAATCCCGCCATGGTCGCGCACGTCGTCGGTGTCGTGCTCGTTCATCAGCTCGCAGGTGCGCTGCAGGACACGCATCACGCCGCTCTCCCCCACGAACATGTGGTGGGCCTCCTCGGTCAGCATGAAGCGGCAGGTACGCGCCAGCGGGTCGAAGCCGGATTCGGCGAGCGCGGCGAGCTGGAACTTGCCGTCCCGGTCCTGGAAGTAGGTGAACATGAAGAAGGACAGCCAGTCGCTGGTCTCCTCGTTAAACGCCTGAAGGATACGCGGGCGGTCCGGGTCGCCGGCGTGGCGCTCGAGCATCTCGTCGGCCTCCTCGCGGCCGTCGCGCCCGAAATAGGCGTGCAGCAGGTAGACCATCGCCCACAGGTGGCGGCCTTCCTCGACGTTGACCTGGTACAGGTTCCGCAGGTCATAGAGCGAGGGCGCGGTGCGGCCCAGCTCGCGCTGCTGCTCGACCGAAGCGGGCTCGGTGTCGCCCTGGGTGACGATCAGGCGGCGCAGCTCGGTGCGGTACTCGCCGGGCACCTCGGTCCAGACCGGCTCGCCCTTGTGGGCGCCGAAGCCGATGGTGCGGTCCTTTTCGGGCGGGTTGAGGAAGATGCCCCAGCGATAGTCGGGCATGTTCACGTAGTCGAAGTGGGCCCAGCCGTCGGTGTCGACACTGACCGCGGTGCGCAGGTAGACGCGCAGGTCGTCGGATTCGACCGGGCCCATCTGCTTCCACCAGTCGATATAGGCCGGCTGCCAGCGCTCCAGCGCGCGCAGCAGGCGGCGGTCGTCGCCCAGGTCCACGTTGTTCGGGATGGTCTCGTTGTAGTCGATGTTCATGGCGTTGCCTCTTTGAGGTCTGGAGTCCGCTGCGCTTGCGACACCTCGGTCGTCACCCCTGCGAAGGCAGGGGTCCATTGACTCAGGCGGTCGCCCGGTCGGGTATCGGCGTTAATGGATTCCCGCCTTTGCGGGAATGACGAGCGGGGGATTGGCTGCCGTTTTGCGCTCATTTCCTACACCCGCTTGCGGTCGAAATCGGGCTGCCTGCCCGTGCCGTAGAGTTCCAGCGCGCCTTCGTCGCCGACGGCGTTCGGGCGCTGGAAGATCCAGTTCTGCCAGGCGGTCAGCCGGGCGAAGATCTTGCTCTCGATGGTCTCGGGGCCGGGGAAGCGCAGGCTCGCCTCCATGCCGGTGAGCGCGTCGGGGGAGAAGGCCGCGCGCTCCTCGATGGCGAGGCGCACCTCGTCCTCCCAGTCGATGTCGTCGGGCGCGAAGGTCACGAGGCCCAGCTCCTCCGCGTCGAGCGCCTCCAGCGCCTCGCCCGCGGCATCCTCCGCGGCGGCGAGCGCGTCGTCGTCGCCCCAGAAGCGCGTCGCCAGCCGGGTGAGCCCGTTGCACATGGTCAGCGGGCCGAAGTTCATCGCGGTCAGCGTGATCGTCGCGGGCGGCGTGTTGCTGCCCTCGAAGCTGCCGTCGAGCATGTAGGCGCGGTCGGCCGCGAGTGCCAGCTCGAACAGCGTGCCGGTGAAACAGGAGCCGGGCTCGATCAAGGCAATCAGCGAGCGGGACGACACGTCGATGCGCTTGAGCGTGCGGCGCAAATAAAGCGTGATCTCGCGGACGAGCCAGTCGTCCGCATTGTCCGCCAGTGCCGCGTCGGCGGCGGCGATCATGTCCGGGTCGCCTTCGGTCCTGAACACCCAGGTGCCGATCTCCGGCTCGTTGAAGCGCAGGTGCAGGACCGCGTCGTCGAGCTCGCGCGCCATCGCCAGCGGCCAGAAGTTCGCCCCCTGGGCATGGATCGCGGCAGGGTCGGACGGCGGTGCCTCCGATGGCGCACGGACGGTGAAGGTCGCGGTGCGCGCCTCGCGGTCGATCGCCACCGAGACGTTCGGGTAGGCGAGGGAATTGTCCTCGACCGTACGGTCGAGCGGCGTCAGCTCGATGCCTTCCGCATCGGCCGGGCGGTCGCTTTCGGCCGCGCGGGCCTCGGCGCGCTCCCGCGCGGTCTCTGCGAACTTCGAGCGCGGGACTAGCGCGTCGATCAGCTTCCATTGCAGTGCCCGTTTTCCCCGGACACCCTCGCCGGTGGTGCAGAAGAAGTCGGCCAGGTCGCGGCGCACCTTGCGCTTGTCGACGACGCGCGTCAGCCCGCCGGTGCCCGGCAGCACCGCCAGCAGCGGCACCTCGGGCAGGGACACGGCGCTGGACCCGTCATCCACGAGGAGAATTTCATCGCAGGCCAGCGCCAGCTCGTAGCCGCCGCCCGCCGCCGTGCCGTTGACCATGCAGATCCAGGCCTGGCCGGAGTTGTCCGTCGCGTCCTCGATGGAATTGCGGGTCTCGTTGGTGAACTTGCAGAAGTTCACCTTGTGGCCGTGGGTCGAGCCCTTGAGCATCGGAATATTCGCCCCGGCGCAGAAGACGCGCTCCATTGCCGAGGTCACGATCACCGCGCCCACCTCCGGGTGCTCGAAGCGCAGCCGCTGCACCGCGTCGTAGAGCTCGATGTCGACGCCGAGGTCATAGGAATTCAGCTTCAGCTCGTAGCCGGGCGCCAGCCCGCCCGCCTCGTCGACGTCCAGCGTGAGCGTCGCGACGCGGCCATCGACGGACAGCGACCAGTGCCGGTACCGGTCGGGATGTGTCTCGAAGGCGATCATGGGATCGCAATGCTCTCCTCTTTTCGGCTAGAAGGATAGGCGCACACAATAGATTTGTGTAGCCAATAATTGATGCCACCAACGATTATGTGAAGTGCTTCCACCATGTCCGACCTGTCCCGGATCGAGATCACCGGCCACCAGCTCGAATACCTCTGGACCCGCCCGCGCGAGGGCGCGGAGCCGGTGATCGTCTTCCTCCACGAGGGCCTCGGCTCCACCGGACTCTGGCGGGACTTCCCGCACCGGGTCAGTGAGCGCACGGGGCTGCCCGCGCTGGTCTATTCGCGCTACGGCTATGGCGGCTCGACGGTGCTGGGCGAGCGACGCCCGCTGGAATACATGCACCGGGAGGCGCTCGAGGCGCTGCCGGAACTGCGCAACAAGCTCGGCCTCGACGACGTGATCCTGTTCGGTCATTCCGACGGCGGCTCGATCGCGCTGATCCATGCCGGGGCCGGGACGTGGCCGGTGCGCGGACTGGTCCTCGAGGCGCCGCATGTCTTCGTCGAGGACATCACCATCGCCGGGATCGAGGACGCGAAGGTGGCCTATGAGACGACCGACCTGCCGGAGAAGATCGCCCGCCATCACACCCACGGCGACAAGACCTTCTGGGGCTGGAACGACATCTGGCTCGACCCGCCGTTCAGGGACTGGAACATCGAGGAATACCTGCCCGGCGTCACCGCGCCGACCCTGGTGATCCAGGGTGAGGGGGACGAGTACGGCTCCGCCGCCCAGCTCGAGGCCATCGCTGCGCAGGTGTCCGGCCCGGCCGAGACACTGCTTATTCCCGACTGCCGCCACTCCCCCCACCGCGACCAGCCCGACGCGGTCCTCGATGCGACGGAGAGGTTCGTGGCGCGGGTGGTCGGCTGACGCGACTCCTCACCCCTGCGAAAACACGATCCACCAACGCCGATGCCCGACAAGGCAACCGGCTGAGTCAATGGACCCCTGCTTTCGCAGGGGTGACGACCGGGGAAAGCACGAACCAAACGAACCAACTGTCCGTCATTCCTGCGAAAGCAGGAATCCATTAACGCCGATGTTCGATTGGACAGGCCATGGCGTTTGCGTCATCGGAAGGTCCGGGCGCTACCCCTCCGCGTATTCGTGGCGCAGGTCCTCGACCGGCCAGTCTGCGCGCGCCGCGCCCGCGTCATAGGCGCTCTGGAGGAACGCCAGAAGCGCCGTATCGGGGACGTCGAGAGCCTTCACGTCCGCGTATTTCAGGATCGCCATCGCGTTGCCGTCCGCCACGTTCCAGAAGGCCGCGTCGGGTTCCAGCGGTGCTTCGGCGAGGCCGTCAGGCTCCGGGTAGGTGTAGGAATAGAAAGCGGGTTCGGGCAGCTTGTCGTCGCCGGGCCAGAAGCCGAAGCTGATCACCTCGTGGGAGTAGGCCTCCCGGTCCGCCCGGGTGCCGCCCTCTATCGGCGGGGCGGCGCGGCCGGAGAAGCGGGTCAGCGCCAGGTCGAAGCTGTGCCAGAACAGGTGCACGGGTGTCTGCTTGCCCGCGAAGCGTCCGGCGAAGCTCGTCATCACCCCATTGGCCCATTGCAGGATCTGCCAGTAGCGCATGATCGCGCCGCGGTCCCACGCGGAATGTTCCCGGTCTTCGGAGAAGGGCGTCTCACTCTTGAAGTCGTAGGGCTTGTCGAGGATCTCGACGTCGATCCCGAGATCGCCCAGCGCGCCGAACAGCCGCTCGTGGAATGTCGCCACCGGCTGGTCACCCAGCGTGAAGGATCGCCGCTCCCCGGCGCTCGATGTGACGTGCAGCATCCCGTCGAAGAAATCGAAGGCGATCTCGATTTCCCGGCCGTCGTACGGGATCGCCCGTGTCGTCAGACCCGTCGAAGAGACATAGAGCGGCACGTGCCACCAGTGGTTCAGCTTCGGATGCAGCGCCATGCGCACCTTGCCGATGACCTGGCAGCACAGGTGCAGCGTGTCCCTGGTGTCGGCCCAATCGGCGAGGGGAAGGTCGGGAAGCGGGCGGGAAGCGGTCATCGATACGGTCATCGGCGGCGGACGGGGATGCGGCTGATATAGGTTC
>JAEPNS010000064.1:0-4241 GCA_017643325.1 Alphaproteobacteria bacterium
CTGCGACATGACCAAGGAGAACTATCCCGACCCGCGGATCATGCAGGCGCACTATCGCGGCATGCACCTGCTGGTCATCGACGGGCCGGGGCAGGGGATGTCGAACCTTCGCGGCATCAAGCTGACGCCCGACAACTACGAGCGTGCGGTGCTCGCGATCGCCGAGCATATGGCCGAACGCGAGGAGGTCGATGCCGAGCAGATCGTGGTCTACGCATTGTCGATGGGCGCGCACTGGGGGCTCGAGGTCGCGGCCTCGGGCCACTCGCTGATCAAGGCCGTCGCGGCGCCGTGGACGTCCGCATTGGACAAGTACTTCATCCTCGACACCTTCTCGCCGCGCTACAAGCAGCTCTTCGGCTACCTGATGGGCGCCTCGAGCGAGGAGGAGCTGGATGGCTGGGTCAGCCAGATGACCGTCGAGGGGCGCGAGGCTGACATCAAGTGCCCGGTGCTGATGACCGTGGGCGAATACGATTCCCGCAGCCCGGTCGAACTGGTCTACGACTTTTACGACAGGATCGAGGCGCCGAAAGAGTTGTGGGTCTACGAGGACACCTATCACCAGGCCCGCATGTTCGGCGAAGCGCAGGCGCGCCACGACCATCACATGATGTGCCACGACTGGCTGGTCGATGCGCTCGCCGGCAAGTACGGGCCGGGCCATGACCGCAAGATGTACCTGCGCACCGGCGGCGGCGGGCCCAACGGCACCCAGGGCGAGGGCCAGGACGCACTGCACTGGTGGGAGAGCTAGAGCAGGTCTACGCCGCGCTGTCGCGAGGGCGCGCGGCGAAGGCCCGTTCCGAAATTGTCTGCGCGCGCTGGTCCGCCGCGATCAGTTCGCGCGCCATCTCGGCGCGGAACATCTTGAGCGCGGGCGTCTCGCGGGCCTCGTCGATGATGTAGCCGAAGGGCCGGTGCGGTCCGGGAAGGCGGAAGGGCAGCACCTCGAAGCTTCCGGTCCGGACGAGATGCGCGGCGATCAGTTCGGGCAGGACGGTCAGCATGTCGGAGTGTTCCAGAACGGTGTTGATCGCACCTGAGGAGTCGCTCTCGAAGGCCGGAAGCTCGATATGTTCCACGCCGACGAGCGCCAGGGCGAGGCGCGTGTCGCGATGGAGCAGGCTGTCGCGGGCATGGCTGATCCAGCGCGCCTTGCCGAGCATCTCGGGCGTGATCTCGTCGACGCCCAGCAGCGGATGGCCGGCGCGGCAAAGGATCACATTCTCGCCCCGGGTCAGCCGTTCCACGATCAGGCCCGTGTTTCCCTCGATGACCTCGATGGGTGCGAGGATGAGGTCGAGTTCCCCCTCGATCAGCCGCGGCAGGAGCGCGGGGGCGTACTCGTTGCGCAACACGATCCGGATTTCGGGGTGCCGGGCGAGCCAGGACGCGATGAACCCGGCGGCAAAGTGCTGGCTGTGAAACGGCGGCGCACCGACCCGCAACTCGCCGTGCTGGCCCGACGCGATCCGCTCGGCGAGCTGGGAGACTTGTTCCGTCGCGGCGCGGATCGATTGGCCGTAGTTGGCGAGCTCCATCCCCAGGGCTGTCGGGGACACCGGGTTGCGCCGGGATGCGAAGACCGGCGCGCCGACCTGGGCCTCCAGCGCGCTGGCCATCCGGCTGAGCGCGGGCTGGCTGGTATTGAGCCGCCGTGCCGCGACCGTGAATGACCCGCTCTCGATGATCTCGGAAAGCTGGATCAGGTGTTTGGGATCGATAGCCATATCTGAATGATATGTTGATATGAGTTATCATGATTTTTCAATCTGATTCGACTCCGCTACGCTTTCCCCAACGAACAAGCCGGGAACCGGCACAAATCCAATTTGGGAGGAAACGATGAGTCTGTTCTCACGTCTTGCATTCGCGTCCGTGGCATTGGCGGCCCTGATGGTGCTGCCGAACATGGCGCAGGCGAAAACGCGCATCCTGACGAACTGCTTCTGGCCGCCGCAGCACTATGTCTGCACGCAGGTCATGCCGACCTGGGGCGAATGGGTGGAGGAAGCGACCGACGGGCGGGTCTCGATCCAGATCCCGCCGAAGTCGCTGGCCGCGCCGCCGGAGCAGTGGGGCTCGGTCGAGAAGGGCATCGCCGATGCGGCGGCCCAGTTCAACGGCTTCGTCGCCAACCGCGTGACCGGCCCGCTGGTCGCCATGCAGCCCTTCGTCGCCAGCGCCGACGCGCCGGCCATGTCCGAGGCGCTGTGGGAGACCTACCAGAAGTTCTTCCCGGACGAGTACAAGGGCGTGAAGGCGCTCTCGATGTGGGTGATCACCCCCGCCGAGGTCTACAGCCAGAACGACACGCCGATCAATTCGATCGACGACCTGACGTCCCGCAAGATCTGGGCGCTGCCGGGTACGGTGGCAAACCTGATGAAGAAGATCGGCGTCGGTGTTGTCGCCGGCCCGGCGGTGCAGGCGAACGAGGTCATTTCGCGCGGCGTCGTCGACGGTCATATCGGCCTGAGCCCGGTGTCGATCGATCAGTTCCAGCTCGGCCCGTACACCAAGTCGATGACCCGGTTCAAAACCCGGATCTACTCGACCAGCTTCTCCTTCGTGATGAACGAGGACAAGTGGGCGGAAATCTCGCCGGAAGACCAGGAAGCGATCATGGCGGTCAGCGGTCCGAAGTTCGGGCGCATGGCGGCGCAGTTCTGGGTCGACGGCGACGCGGCCGCGATCGCGAAGTTCAAGGACCAGTGGGGCATCGAGGTCTACGACGCCGACCCGGCGTTCGAGGCGGCACTGACCGAGCAGTCGAAGTTCCTGACCGAAGGCTGGATCAAGAAGGCCAACTCGAAGGGGATCGACGGCCAGGCGGCCTACGATTTCTACGTCCAGCGGGTGAAGGAGCTGTCCAAGCTCTAGCCGCTCGGTCCGAGGCGACATCCGGGGCAGGGGGATCAGGTCCGTGAAGGCATTCGCACGTGCCGTTCTGCCGCGCATCCTCTCTGTCCTGGAGATCGTCTCGGCCGTCCTGCTGTTCGTGATGATGGCGCTGACCTTCGTCGACGTCATCGGCCGTTACGTCTTCACCGCGCCGGTGTTCGGCGCGGCGGAGATGATCCAGTTCCTGCTGGCGATGACCATCTTCGGCGGGCTGAGCCTCATCAACGCCACCGACAGCCACATCACCGTGGAGCTGTTCGAGCCCTGGCTGAAACGGCGCATCCCGCGCCTGCAGCCGATCATCGTCCAGAGCTTCTCGGTGATGGTGATGGCGATCATCGCCTGGCAGCTCACGGTCTTTGCCATCGAGTCCCATGAACTCGGCAGCTTCACCGTGGTGCTCGAATGGCCGCTCGTCGTTGTCGCGGGGACTGTGGCGGGGCTGTCGGTCATCAGCCTGATCGCACAGGTTCTCGGCCTGATCCTGGCCGATGAGCCCGGCGTTCACCACGATCACGGGGAACCGATTTGACCACCGCGCTCATCGGTTTCGGCATCCTGCTGCTCCTGTGTTTCTTCGGGTTCCGGGTCGGGTTCGCGACATTCTTCGTGGGGCTCGTCGGTTTCGCGCTCCAGCGCGGACTGGAGCCCGCGCTTTCCATGGCCGGCCAGCAGGTCATGGAAGACGCGATGGCCTACAACCTGAGCGTCATCCCGCTGTTCATCCTGATGGGGGTGTTCATCTACCGCGCGGACATCTCGCGCGACCTCTACACGGCGGCCTATTCGGGCCTCGGCCGGTTCCGGGGCGGGCTGGCGCTGTCCACCGTGGTCGCCTGCGCGGGCTTCTCGGCCGTATCCGGCTCGTCGGTGGCGACGGCCGCCACCATGACCCGCGTCGCCATGCCGCCGATGCGCAAGTACAACTACCACGACAGCCTGTCGTCGGGGACGATCGCGGCGGGCGGCACGCTGGGCATCATGATCCCGCCGTCGGTGCCGCTGGTGATCTACGGCATCGTGGCCGAACAGGACATCGGCCAGTTATTCATTGCCGGCGTGCTGCCGGGAATCCTGCTCGTCGCGCTGTTCATGGGCGCGGTGGCGGTGGTGGTCCGCATAGACCCGAAGGCGGGCCCGGCGGGCGACCCGCTCCCGAAGGACGAGGCGCGCAAGGCCCAGCGCGCGGTCTGGCCGGTGCTGGGCCTTTTCATCCTCGTGCTGGGCGGGATCTACGGAAAGGTGTTCACGCCGACCGAGGCGTCGGGCATCGGTGCCGTCGGCGCTGCGGCCATCGCGTTCGCGCGCGGGCACCTGCGCACCCTCGGCGAATG
>JAEPNS010000064.1:4282-8527 GCA_017643325.1 Alphaproteobacteria bacterium
TTTTGTGGTGGCGGCGCCCACGACCGCAACGCTGTTCATCGTAATCTTCGGCGCGCTGGTCTTCGCACAGTTCATAAACCTGTCGGGGCTGCCCTACGACCTCGTGGACATCGTCGACGACTTCGAGTTCACCGGCACCGAGCTGGTGATCTTCGTCGCCTTCATCGCGATCCTGATGGGCATGATCTTCGAATCCATCGGCATCCTGCTGCTGCTGGTGCCGGTGTTCCTCCCGTCACTGTTCGCCGCGAACGTGGACATGATCTGGTTCGGAATCATCGTCGTGCTGGTGACCGAGCTCGGCCTGATCACGCCACCGATCGGGATGAATGTCTTCGTCGTGCGTTCCGTGCTGCCCGATATCAGCCTCGGGCACATCTTTCGCGGTGTCACATCCTTCATCGTCGCGGATTTGATTGCGCTCGTGCTTGTGTTCATGATTCCGGCGATCGCCACCTTCCTGCCGCGATTGATGCAATGACCGGCGTCCCGCCCCTCGGAGATTGTTATGGGTAAGCTGAAGAACGTGCTTTGGATCATGGCGGACCAGCTTCGCTGGGATTACCTGTCCTGCTACGGCCATCCGCACCTGGAGACGCCGCACATGGATGCGCTGGCGGCCAGGGGTGTGCGGTTCAACCAGGCCTATGTGCAGTCGCCGATCTGTGGGCCGTCGCGCATGAGCTTCTACACCGGGCGTTACGTACGCTCCCACGGCGCGACGTGGAACGGGTTCCCGCTGCGCGTGGGCGAGCCGACCTTGGGCGATCACCTGCGCGAGATCGGCGCCGAGTGCGTGCTGGTCGGCAAGACCCACATGATTCCCGACACAGAGGGGATGAAGCGCCTCGGAATCGAGCCGGAATCCATCATCGGCATCCACACCGCCGAGTGCGGCTTCACGCCGTTCGAGCGCGACGACGGCATGCACCCGGAGGGCTACTACGACAAGAATCCGCCCTACGACGACTATCTGCGCGAACATGGCCTGGGCGGCGAGAACCCGTGGGAGGAATGGGCGAACTCGGCCGAGGACGAGGATGGTTCGCTGCTGTCGGGCTGGCTGCTGAAGCATTCGGACAAGCCCGCGCGCGTGCCCGAGGAGCATTCCGAGACGCCGTACCTCACCAAGCGCGGAATCGACTTCATCGAGCAGGCGGGCGACAAACCCTGGCTCTGCCATCTGTCCTACATCAAGCCGCACTGGCCCTACATCGTGCCGCCGCCCTACCACGACATGTACGGGCCGGACGACATCCTCCCGCCGGTACGTTCCAACGCCGAGCGCATGACCGACCACCCTGTCTACAAGGCGTGGCAGAATCACCGGGTCTGCAAGGCCTTTGCGCGCGACGAGGTCCGCGAGACGGTGATCCCGGCCTACATGGGCCTCGTGAAGCAACTCGACGACCAGCTCGGACGGCTGTTCAAGTATCTCGAGGACACCGGCCGGATGGACGACACCATGATCGTGATGTCGTCGGACCATGGCGACTATCTCGGCGACCACTGGCTGGGCGAGAAGGATTTGTTCCACGACGCATCGGCCCGAATCCCGCTGATCATCTACGACCCGCGCGAAGAGGCCGACGCGACCCGCGGCACCACCTGCGACGAGCTTGTCGAGGGCATCGATCTCGCGCCGACCTTCCTCGAGCTCATGGGCGGCGAGGCCAAGCCCCACATCCTCGAGGGCCGTTCGCTGGTGCCGCTGCTTGAAGGCAAGCCGGTCGAATGGCGGAAATACGCGATCTCCGAGTATGACTACGCGACCCGCCAGTCACGGCTGGAGCTCGATCTGGACGAGGCCGACGCGCGCCTGCTGATGATCTACGACGGGCGCTGGAAGTATGTCCATGCGGAAGGCTTCCGCCCGCTGCTGTTCGACCTGGAGTCGGACCCGGACGAGCTGGTCGACCTCGGCGCCGATCCCGAGCACGAGGAGACCCGCGCGCGCCTGCATGAGGCGCTGTTCGCCTGGGCCCGCCAGCACCACAACCGGATCACGCGCACACCGGAACAGATTGACCGGATGGCAAAGGGTGGCGAGCCCCCGGGCATCCTGATCGGCTTCTGGGACGAGGACGAAATCCGCGAGTCCGGCCGTAAAAGCGTCCACCCGCCGGTTAACCTCGACAACTAATTCCCTTAGTAAGGAACCTTGTCCTCCGATACGGCCCACGCCTGAAACGCCTTGATGGATTCATCGTGGAGCATCTGCTCGGTGGGGATCGCGCGCTTGTTCAAAGGAAGCGGAATCTCGTCGTAGAGGAAGGCGTCGTCGAAATCGATCTCGGCGGCGTCGGCCTTGGTGTTGCCGTAGAAGATACGGTCGAGGCGCGCCCAGTAGATGGCGCTCAGGCACATGGGGCAGGGCTCGCAGCTCGTGTAGACCTCGCAGCCCTGCAGGTTGAAAGTGCCGAGCGTCGTGCAGGCATCGCGGATGGCGACGACTTCGGCATGGGCCGTCGGGTCGTTGCTGCTCGTGACGAGGTTGGTGCCGCGGCCGACGATTTCGCCGTCGCGCACGATCACCGCGCCGAACGGGCCGCCGACGCCGTCGGCGACGTTCTTCTCCGCCAGCGCGATGGCAGCGCGCATGAATTCGTTCCGGTCCATGTATGAGTCCCCTGATTGCGCGAAACCGTAGCACGGCAAGCGCACGCGCATGTAGGGCGCCCATCCTCAGTATCCTTCGAGACGCTCGCTTTGCTCGCTCCTCAGGTTGAGGTCTTAGGTGTGGCTCTGTCCTCATCCTGAGGAGACTACGAAGCGGTCGTCTCAAAGGATGCTTGGTATGAAGGTCCGAGCCTCTCGCCAACCGGGCACCCGGCGTTATAGGCTAGGCTGTTTTGTGCAATGCGGGATGAGGCCGGACGTGGCGATCAGCTTCACGCTCAACGGGGAAGAACGGCAGGAATCGGCGGTGTCGCCGACGAAGACCGTTCTCGAGTACCTGCGCGAGAATGCAGCGCTGACCGGCACCAAGGAAGGCTGCGCGGAAGGCGACTGCGGCGCATGTACGGTGGTGATGGTGCGCCCGGGCACGGAGCAGCGCGTTGCGGTGAATTCCTGCCTGCTGACCCTCGGCCAGCTCGACGGCGCGGAGGTCGTCACGGTCGAGGGCCTGTCGGAACGCGGCGGCGAACTGGAGGCGGTCCAGCAGGCCATCGTCGAGACCGACGGCACCCAGTGCGGATTCTGCACGCCGGGATTCGTCATGGCCCTGCATGCGCTCCGGCATACGGGGGAGACGGTCACCGACGAGGTGATCCACGACGCACTCGCCGGCAACCTCTGCCGCTGCACCGGATACCGGTCGATCGTCGATGCCGCGCGGACGGCCTGTTCGCAGCCCGCCAGCGCGGAGCCGAAGCTCCCGTCGGCCGGTCCGTCACCGGAACAGGAGGTGGACGGGCAACTCTTCCTGGCGCCGCGCACGCTGGACGAACTTGTGGCGGCCCGCACGGCCCATCCCGACGCCCCGCTGCTGTCCGGCGGGACCGACCTCGGCCTGTCGTTCAGCAAGGACCGCAAGAATTTCCCGGTCACGATCTTTACCCAGAACGTGGCGGAGTTGCGTCGTGTCGAGGACAGAGACGACGCCCTCACGCTCGGGGCGGCGGCGACCTACACCGAGGCGCTCCCGGCGATCGAGACAGCCTGGCCGTCCTTCGCGACGCTGATCCACCGGATCGGCTCGCGCCAGATCCGCAATGTCGGCACCATCGGCGGCAACATCGGCAACGCGTCACCCATCGGCGACACACCGCCCTGCCTGATTGCTCTGGACGCGACGTTG
Source organism: Alphaproteobacteria bacterium (assembly GCA_017643325.1). Classification (GTDB taxonomy): domain Bacteria; phylum Pseudomonadota; class Alphaproteobacteria; order UBA6615; family UBA6615; genus JABJAG01. The sequence continues at coordinate 8,085 of JAEPNS010000064.1, forward strand.
ACGCTGCACGGGCCCAGCGGCGGGCGGGAGGTCGCGCTGGAGGACTTCTTCCTGGACTACCGCAAGACCGACCTCGGCGAGGACGAGGTGATCGAATCCGTCCGTATCCCGAAGCTGGCGGACGGGCAGGTCTTCCGCACCTACAAGATTTCAAAGCGCTACGACCAGGACATCTCGGCGGTGATCGGCGCGTTCCGGCTGACCATCGAGGACGGCACCGTGACCGACGCCCGGATCGCGTTTGGAGGCATGGCGGCGACGCCCAAGCGCGCGGCAGCCTGCGAAGCCGCGCTGATCGGGCAGCCGTGGAACGAGGAGGCCGCGCGCGCGGCGGGGGCGAAGGCGTCGGACGATTTCGCGCCGATCGACGATCACCGGGCGAGTGCCGATTATCGCCTGCGGGTCGCCGGCAACCTGTTCGTCCGGCTCTACCGGGATCTGAA
>JAEPNS010000064.1:8537-12748 GCA_017643325.1 Alphaproteobacteria bacterium
CGGAAACATCGAGGTGGTGACGCTATGAGTGCGGCCGAGGACATCGTCGGCGCGGTCCACACGAAGGTCCGCCACGACAGCTCGCGCGGGCATGTGACGGGCAGCGCGCGCTACATCGATGACATGCCGGTCCTGCCCGGGACGCTGGAAATTTTTCTGGTCACGTCGCCCCATCCGCATGCACGGATCGTGTCCGTGGAGGCCGATGCCGCGCGGCGTGCGGACGGCGTGCACGCGGTGCTGAGCGCCGCAGACATCCCCGGCCACAACGACGTTGGCCCCGTCTTCGAGAACGAGCCCATCCTGGCCGAGGGTGTTGCGGAGTATGCCGGGATGCCGGTTGTCGCCATCGCGGCGGAGGCCTTTGACCAGGCCCGGAACGCGGCGGCGCTCGTGGAGATCGAGTACGAGGTGCTGGAGCCCGTGCTGTCCATCGAGGACGCGCTGGACAAGGAGCAGTACACCTATCCGCCCCAGATCATGACGATCGGCGACCCGGAGGGTGCGATCGCCAAGGCTGCGCACCGGATCGAGGGCGAGGTTCGCTGCGGCGGGCAGGACCATTTCTATCTCGAGAGCAATGTCGCGCTCGCCGTGCCGCGCGACGACGGTGACCTCGATGTCTACAGCTCGACGCAGCACCCGAGCGAGGTCCAGCACGGCGTTGCGCACACGCTCGGAATCTCGACCAACGCCGTAACTGTCGAGGTCCGCCGGATGGGCGGCGGGTTCGGCGGCAAGGAGAGCCAGGCGACGATCATCGGCGCGATCGCGGCGCTGGCGGCCCACGCGACCGGCCGCCCGGCCAAGCTGCGCCTGCGGCGCGATGACGACATGATCGTCACCGGCAAGCGCCACGATTTCCTGTTCCGCTACACCGTCGGGTTCGACGACGAGGGCCGGATCGAGGGGCTGGACATCCTGATGGGCATGCGCTCGGGCAACGTCGCGGAGTTGAGTCCCGGCGTGCTGGCCCGCGCTTTGTGCCATGCGGACAACTGCTACTACGTGCCCAACGCCATCTTCCGCGGCTATCCCTGCAAGACCAACACGGTCTCCAACACCGCGTTTCGCGGTTTCGGCGGCCCGCAGGGGATGCTGGTGAGCGAGGCGGTGATCGAGCACATCGCGCGCGCCACAGGACGCTCGCTCGACGAGATCCGGGCCGTGAACTACTACGGCACCGACGAGCGCAACGTGACGCCCTACCAGCAGACGGTGACCGACAACATCATCGTGCCGCTGGTGGACGAGTTGCGGAGCCGCGCGGATGTCGATGCGCGAGAGAAGGCCATCGAGAAATTCAACGCGTCGAACGAGACCCTGAAGAAGGGTATGGCCCTGATGCCGGTGAAGTTCGGCATCTCGTTCAACACGCCGAAACTGAACCAGGCGGGCGCGCTGGTCCACGTTTACACCGACGGCAGCGTGCACCTGAATCACGGCGGCACCGAGATGGGGCAGGGCCTGTTCGTGAAGGTCGCGCAGGTGGTCGCCTCGACCTTCCAGATCGACCTGGACAATATCAAGATTTCCGCGACGCGCACCGACAAGGTGCCGAACACCTCGGCGACGGCGGCGTCGTCGGGTTCCGACCTCAACGGGATGGCGGCGCTGAACGCGGCGGAGACAATCAAGGCTCGTATGACCGATGTGGCCGCGGCGCATTTCGGGACCGACCGCGATGCGATCGAGTTCCGGGCCAACCGCGTCTATGCCGGCAACGAGAGCGTGTCCTTCGCCGAGCTGGCGCAGATGACCTACGACGCGCGGGAATCCCTGTCGGCCGCGGGCTACTACTCGACGCCGGGCCTGCATTGGGACGCGGCGAAGCTCGTCGGCAATCCGTTCTACTACTACACCTATGGTGCCGCGATCGCGGAGGTGGTGATCGATACCCTCACGGGCGAGAGCCGGGTGTTGCGCGCCGACCTGCTGCAGGATTGCGGCGCTTCGCTGAACCCGGCCATAGACCTCGGCCAGATCGAAGGGGCATTCGTACAGGGTCAGGGCTGGGTGACGTCGGAGGAACTCGTCTGGAACGACAAGGGCCATCTGATGACCCATGGTCCCTCGACCTACAAGATTCCCGGCAGCCGCGACGTACCGCCGGAGTTCAACGTGCATATTCTAGAGAACGCACCGAACCCGATGCCGACGGTCTTCCGCTCCAAGGCCGTGGGCGAGCCGCCGCTGATGCTCGCGATCTCGGTCTGGCTCGCGATCCGCGACGCGGTTTCGCGCATCGGTGGCCACCGCCATCTGGTGCAGCTCGATGCACCCGCCACGCCGGAAGCGATCCTGATGGCGGTCGACGACATTCGCGCGCGGGACGCCTGACGCCCGAAAGCCTCTCGCCATCGGGCGGGTTTCGTGTTACCCGCTCGCGCGAGTTGATCGAGCCGTCCTCCGGGCGGCGATTTTTTTGAGCGCAGCATGTCCGATACCACCGAGAAAATCCGCAATATTGCCATTGTCGCCCATGTCGACCACGGCAAGACGACCCTCGTCGACCAGCTGCTGCGCCAGTCGGGCACGCTGGCGGCGCGCGGGGCCGATGCGACGCGCGAACGGGTGATGGATTCGAACGATCTGGAGCGCGAGCGCGGGATCACCATCCTGTCCAAGAACACCGCCATCGAGTGGCAGGGCTGGCGGATCAACATCGTCGACACGCCGGGGCACGCGGATTTCGGCGGCGAGGTGGAGCGGGTGCTGTCGATGGTGGACTCGGTGCTGCTGCTGGTCGATGCGGTCGAGGGTCCGATGCCGCAGACAACATTCGTTACCCGAAAGGCACTTGAGGCGGGCCTGAAGCCGGTCGTGGTGGTCAACAAGGTTGACCGGACGGGTGCGCGGCCAGACTGGGTCGTGGACCAGACCTTCGACCTGTTTGACCGGCTGGGCGCGGACGACGAGCAGCTCGACTTCACCACCGTCTTCGCGTCCGCCATCGAGGGCTGGGCCTCAGAGGCTTCCGACGCACGCACCGAGGACATGGGCGTCCTGTTCCGCACCATCGTCGAGCAGGTGCCCCCGCCGGACGTGGACCGGGACGGACCGTTCCAGATGCAGGTCTCTGCGCTCGACTATTCCTCCTATGTCGGCGTGATCGGGATCGGGCGTGTCACGCGCGGGCGCGTGCGACGCAACGACAACGTGACGGTGGTCGGGGCTGACGGCAGCACGCGCCAGGGCAAGATCGCCCAGATCCTTGGCTTCGAGGGGCTGGACCGGGTCGAGCGTGAGGAGGCCGCGGCGGGCGACATCATTGCCTTCGCCGGGCTCGACCGGGTCCACATCTCCGACACCCTGTGCGATCCCGACGCGGTCGAGGCGCTGCCGCCCCTGTCGGTGGACCAGCCGACGATCTCGATGACCTTCCAGGTTAACGATTCCCCGTTCGCAGGCCGTGAGGGCAAGTACATCACCAGCCGCAACCTGCGCGATCGCCTGCAGGAAGAATTGCTGCACAACGTCGCGCTGCGGGTGGAGGACACGGATTCCGCCGACCGGTTCAAGGTGTCGGGGCGCGGGGAACTGCACCTCTCGATCCTGATCGAGAACATGCGGCGCGAGGGCTACGAGCTGGCAATCTCCCGGCCGGAAGTGATCACCCGCGAGGTGGATGGAGCGGTCCACGAACCGTGGGAGACCCTGACGGTCGACGTCGAGGAGGAGCACCAGGGTTCGGTCATGGAACTGCTCGGCACCCGCAAGGCCGAGCTGAAGAACATGCAGCCGGACGGGAAGGGTCGCGTGCGCCTCGACTACATTGTCCCGACACGCGGGCTGATCGGCATCCGCTCGGTCTTCCTGACCCAGACCTCCGGCAGCGGCCTCATGTACCACGCGTTCGACCACTACGGCCCGCGCGTCGCCGGGGATCTCGCCCAGCGCCAGCGCGGCGTGCTCATATCCGGCGAGACCGGCTCGGCCAAGGCCTACGCCCTGTTCAACCTGCAGGAGCGCGGCGAGCTGATGGTGCAACACGGCACCGACGTTTACGAGGGCATGGTGATCGGCATCCACAGCCGGGCGAACGACCTGACCGTGAATCCGCTGAAGGCGAAACAGCTCACAAACTTCCGGGCGGCAGGCTCCGACGAGAACCTGCTGCTGACCCCGCCCGTGCGCGTGACGCTCGAGTATGCGCTGGAGTTCATCGACGACGACGAACTGGTCGAGGTAACGCCGGAATCGATACGGAT
>JAEPNS010000065.1 GCA_017643325.1 Alphaproteobacteria bacterium
CCCGCCCGGCTCGCCATTATGGGAATCGTTGCGGTCGGTTTGGTCGCTTTCTTTATGTTCATGGCCTCGCGCCTGGGCACATCCGACATGGCCTTGCTCTACGGCGACCTTGCCGTGGAAGACGCGAGCGCGATTACCCAGCGACTGGAAAGCCAGAACATCCCGTTCGAGCTCCGCGGCAACGGCTCGCAAATCTTCGTCCCGTCCGAAAATGTCGACCGGTTGCGTATGTCGATGGCAGCCGACGGCCTGCCGAATGGCGGTTCGATCGGATACGAGCTTTTCGACCAGTCGGACGCGATCGGCACGACCAACTTCGTACAGCGCATTAACCATGTCCGCGCGCTGGAAGGCGAGCTGTCGCGCACGATAGGTGCGCTGTCACAGGTTCAGAGCGCGCGTGTGCATCTCGTGCTGCCGCGCCGTGAGCTGTTCACGCGCGACCGCCAGGAACCAAGCGCATCGGTGGTTCTGAAACTTCGCGGCTCGGCCATCCAGTCCGGCCAGATCGCCGCAATCCAGAACCTCGTTGCGTCCGCCGTGCCGGGTCTGACGCCCGACCGCATTTCCGTCGTGGACCATACCGGCCGCCTGCACGCGCGCGGCGACGGCGGTGACGGTGACGCGCTCGGTGCGGGCAACGCCGAAGAGGCACGCCAGCGCTTCGAAGGACGAATCGCACGCTCGGTGGAGAAGCTCCTCGAGAGCACGGTCGGCATCGGTGGCGTGCGCGCCGAAGTTGCCGCCGACATCGACTTTGATCGCCTGACCACGACAAACGAGACGTACGACCCCGACGGCCAGGTCGTGCGGTCGACCCAGACGGTCGAACAGGAAGACGCCTCAAGCGAGGCGCAGAAGAACGATTCGGTCTCGATAGCGAACAATCTGCCGAATACTGCGGCGCTTGACGGCGCCGGCGACAACCGGAACACGAACAACTCGCGGCGTTCCGAGGAAACCGTCAACTTCGAAATCTCGCGCAAGGTCACAACGCTTGTTCGGGAAACTGGTCAGGTTAACCGGATCACCGTGGCCGTGCTCGTGGATGGCACCTACGACGCGGAAGGCAACTACACGCCCCGCACGGCAGAACAGCTCGAGCAGTATGCCGCCCTGGTCAAGTCGTCGATCGGCTTCAACGAAGAGCGCGGCGACGTCGTGGAGATCGTGAACCAGCAGTTTGCGCAGCCCGATATCGGCGACGCGCCGCTGGCCGAAGCAGGAATTCTGGGCTTCGGAAAGGCCGACATACTGAAAATCGCGGAACTTCTGGTCCTCGCGATCGTCTCGGTTCTCGTTATCCTGCTCGTTGTCCGTCCGATCATGTCACGCGCCCTGGAGGCGGCCGCCGCCGCTCCGGCGAACGACGAGACCGCCCTGCTTGCTGCAGGTGCTGAACAGATGCAACTCGCCCCACCGTCAGGCGAGTACGAAGAGATGGGTCGCGACCCCGATATGGACTCGATCCCGGAAGACTTCGAGGACGAAAACGCGGAAATCGACATCGCCAACATCGACGGCAAGGTCAAGAAATCCTCGCTCTCGCAGATCAATCAGATCGTCGACAAGCATCCTGACGAGACGATCTCGATCATGCGCGGCTGGATGTACCAGGACGCATAGCGATGGCCGGACGCCTCAGAGAAGATATCCGAGCGATCAGCGGTGCCGAGAAGGCGGCCATCATGATGCTGGCCGTCGGCGAGGAAGGAGCCGCACGCCTGTTCGGGCTCATGGATGACGAGGAAATCCGAGAGATCTCCCAGTCGATGGCCAACCTCGGCACGATTGATTCCAAGATCGTCGAGAAGCTGTTTCACGAGTTCGTGGAACAGATGTCGTCAACCGGCTCGCTCACCGGCTCAATGGACTCCACCGAACGTCTGCTCGCCAAGGTTCTACCCGACGAGCGGGTCAAGGGGATCATGGAGGAAATCCGTGGGCCCGCCGGCCGCACGATGTGGGACAAACTCGCCAACGTAAACGAGCAGGTTCTTGCCAACTATCTCAAGAACGAATACCCGCAGACCGTCGCCGTCATCCTGTCGAAGATCCGCCCCGAGCACGCCGGCAAGGTTCTTGCCACACTTCCGGAATCTTTCGCCATGGAAGTGGTGATGCGGATGCTCAGCATGGAGTCGGTGCAAAAGGAAATCCTCGACGACGTGGAGCGCACGCTTCGTACGGAGTTCATGTCGAATCTGGCTCGAACCCAGCGCCATGACTCCCACGAGATGATGGCCGAAATCTTTAACAGTCTCGACAGGCAGACCGAGTCCCAGTTCCTGAGCTCGCTCGAGGATCGAAACAAGGATGCGGCCGAGAAGATCAAGAGCCTCATGTTCACGTTCGAGGACCTCCAGAACCTCGACGCGTCGGGGGTCCAGACACTCCTGCGCGAAGTCGAGAAGGACAAGCTCGCGATGGCCATGAAGGGCGCCTCGGAGCCGATCCGCGACCTCTTCTTCTCCAACATGTCGGAACGCGCCGGAAAAATACTGCGCGAGGACATGGAGGCGATGGGTCCTGTGCGGCTGCGGGATGTCGATGAGGCGCAGGTCGAGATCGTCAACGTCGCCAAGGAGATGGCGGATCGCGGAGAACTGATGATCTCCAGCGGCAACGATGAAGAAGACGAGCTGGTGTACTGACGATGCCCCAGACCCGCAAATTCCTCTTCGATAACGACTTCGCGCATCCCGAAGAGACGCGCAAGCAGGCGGCCGTCTACACCGAGGACGAAATGGCGGCGGCCGAGGCGAAGGCATTCGAGGCCGGGCGCCAGGCCATGGCCGAAGAACAGCACGTGACCGAAGAGCAGTTCCTCACGCAGCTCGTCGAAAGGATGTCCGGACAGGTTGAAACCCTGATCGCCCAGCGGCAGTCGAGCGCGGACGACGCGGTCCGCGAGGCGGGACAACTCGCCATCACAATCTGCCGCAAGGTACTGCCGACCCTGGCGGCCCAGAACGCACTCACCGAGATCGAGGGCCTGGTCGTTCGAACCATCGCAGAGATGCACGAAGAACCGCGCCTCGTCCTTCGTGTCTCCGATTCCAAGCTCGACGAGCTGCAGACACGTTTCGAGCGCATGACCGCGGCATTCGCCGGGAAGGTTGTGCTGCTCGGCGACGACGAACTGGCACCGACCGACTGTGCGGTGCTTTGGGCCGATGGCGGTGAGGAGCGAGACTTCAGCCGTCTTTGGACCGAGCTGGAAAACACGGTGTCGGCACTGACCGACGGCCGCACAAGCCCGGACCTCCCTTCCCCGCTGGACGGATTGCCCGATCCAGATGCATTCGCCGGCACGCCCGAACCCGCGCAACTCGCGCCCGGGATGCCTACCGAAGCTGTCGTAACCGAAACCGCCAACCAGGAGAGCGGTCATGGATGAAACTGAAAACCTAGAACTGTCGGACCTCGAGCAGGAGACTATCCCGCCCGTCGAGGATGACGCGAACGCTGTCGATGGCGAGATCGAGACCGGCCAACAAGTCGCGGCGGTCGGTGACGAGGAGGAAATCACCGCTGCCGGCCTCAACGCGGTCTACGACATCCCCGTGCAGATCGCCGCCGTCCTCGGCACATCCTCGATGCAGGTCAGCCAGTTGCTCAAGCTGGGCCGTGGCGCGGTCGTGGAACTGGACCGGAAGGTCGGCGAGGCCATCGATATCTACGTCAACAACCGTCTTGTCGCGCGCGGCGAGGTGGTCGTGGTCAACGAGCGTCTCGGCGTCACGATGACCGAGATCATCAAGGCGGACTGACGCAGCGATGAGCGAAACCGCCGCCACAGGTTCGACCTCGGCCAACACCGGAAAGCGCGTCCGCAAGTCCGCGGGTGCGGATGCCGCACTGGCAGGAGGCCGGAGCGCCTCCAGCATCGACATCGCCACGGTCGCGGGCCTGATCGGCGGCCTGCTGCTGATCGTCGGCGCTATGTTTCTCAGCGGGTCGGTTGGCGGTTTTATCGACGTGCCGGCGATGCTGATCGTGGTCCTCGGCACCATCGCGGTGACAAGCATCAGCTTCAGCATCCCCGACATTCTCGGCGCCCAGAAGGTCATGCTGAAAAGTATCGTGAACCTCTCGCGCGACCCGGGCGACACCGCGCTGAGCACGCTCCAGATCGCCGAGCGTGCACGTCAGGACGGTGTTCTATCGCTGCAAAACTTTCTCGATGAAGGTCGTGGCGACCCGTTCCTGATTCGCGGGCTCGGTCTCGTGATCGACGGTGCCCCGGCGCAGGACGCCGAGGCGGTGATGCGTACCGAGATGCACGCGATCGCCGAACGCCACAACAAGGGCGCCGACATCCTTCGTCGCGCTGCCGAAGTCGCTCCGGCGATGGGCCTGATCGGCACGCTGGTCGGCCTCGTCCAGATGCTTGGCAACCTGTCCGACCCCTCCGCGATCGGTCCGGCAATGGCCGTCGCGCTCCTGACGACATTCTACGGCGCGGTGCTCGGCAACATGGTCTTCTCACCGCTCGCATCGAAGCTGGAGCGCAAGTCCGACGAGGAAGCGCTCCTCAACGAAATCTACCTGCTCGCAATCACGTCGATTGCCCGCCAGGAACACCCCCGCCGGCTGGAAGTTCTGCTGAACACCATCCTGCCGCCGGCCAAACGAATTTCCTACTTCGGCTGAACGCCGAGCAACAAGAACTCCGAGCTGGAGACGAAACATGCGTTTGTTGATTATCGGTAGCCTCGACGGCCACATCACCCAGGCGAGCCAGATCGCGATCCGGCGCGGCGCGAAGGTCACGCAGGTCGACGATATCGAGACCGGTCTGTCGATGATCCGAGACGGTCACGGCGCCGAGCTTGTGATGGTGGATCTCGACCTCGAAATCGGCAGTCTCGTCGCCAGCCTCGCGAGCGAACGCATCAACGTTCCGGTCGTGGCCTGCGGTCTGAAGAACGACGCCGACGCGGCTGTCGCCGCGATCAAGGCCGGGGCGAAGGAATACATCCCGCTTCCACCGGATCCGGATCTCATCGCCGCCGTGCTGGAGGCCGTGGTCGAGGAAAGCCACGACATCGTGTTCCGGGACCCGGCGACCGCTGACGTGATCCAGCTTGCCGAGAAAGTCGCGCCTTCCGAGGCGTCGATCCTGATCCTCGGAGAGTCGGGCACCGGCAAGGAACTGATGGCGCGGCACATTCACCGCAATTCGAAGCGGGCAAACGCCAACTTCGTCTCGGTGAACTGCGCCGCGATCCCCGAGAACCTCCTGGAATCAGAGCTGTTTGGCCACGAGAAGGGCTCGTTCACAGGCGCGGTCGCACGACGCATCGGCCGTTTCGAGGAAGCCGATGGCGGCACCCTGCTCCTCGATGAAATTTCCGAGATGGATATCCGGCTGCAGGCGAAACTTCTGCGCGCCATCCAGGAACGTGAAATCACGCGCGTGGGCAGCAACGAGCCGATCAAGGTCGACATCCGGCTGATCGCGACTTCGAACCGCGACCTGGCGAAAGAAGCAGCGGAAGGCGCGTTCCGGGAAGACCTCTATTTCCGTCTCAACGTCATGAGCCTGACCCTGCCGCCGTTGCGCAAGCGTCCGCAGGATATCGCGCTGCTGGCGGATCATTTTGCCACCAAGTACGCCGATGCCAACGGCGTGCCCGTCCTGCCCGTCGGAGCCGAAGCGCTCGCGAAGCTGCGTGAACATCACTGGCGCGGCAATGTGCGAGAACTCGAAAACACGATGCACCGCGCGATCCTGCTTGCGTCCGGCGACGAAATTTCGGCCGAGGCGATCCAGCTGAACCAGACGCCCGCCCTCGAATTGAAGGATGAGAACGCCGAAGCTGGTGCTGCGGACGCCGGAACCACGGAGGCCCTGGTCGGCCGCACGGTCGCGGACGTCGAGCGTGAGCTCATACTCGACACGCTCAACCACACGCTGGGCAACCGGACCCATGCTGCGAACATCCTCGGCATCTCGATCCGCACATTGCGCAACAAGCTCAAGCTCTACACCGAGCAGGGCGCGGAGGTTCCCATGCCCGGCGAAGGCGCAGCCGCCTGACGATCGGTACCCGGCCCCGGCATCACGGACCTAGATGAGCGATATCGCAAACACCGACGGCGGCGGAGCCCCCGCTCCCTCCCCGGCGCCCGCTTCGGACGCCGGCCCGGCAGGCAGCGGCGCCGCGGAACCGATTCCGGGCAGCGGCGGACCGCCGCCGCGCGGCGGCGGACCGACGGCCGCCCTAGCGGATTTCTCGAGCGTCCTTCGCCGGCCCGATATCGGGCTGGCCTTGGGGATCGTCGGTATCCTCGTCATCCTGATCCTCCCGATGCCGAAATGGCTTCTGGACATGAGCCTCGCCATCTCGATCACCTTCTCGGTGCTGATCCTGATGACGGCACTGTTCATCCGCACGCCGCTGGAATTCAGTTCCTTTCCCACGATCCTTCTGATCGCGACGATGCTTCGGCTGTCGCTAAACCTCGCTTCGACCCGCCTGATCCTCGCCAACGGGCACGAGGGCTCGGACGCGGCCGGCGGCGTGATCGAGGCCTTCGGCAACTTCGTGATGAGCGGGAATTTCGTGATCGGGATCATCGTGTTCGCGATCCTGATCATCGTGAACTTCATCGTCATCACGAAGGGCTCGGGCCGGATTGCAGAAGTCGCTGCCCGGTTCAGCCTGGATGCCCTGCCCGGCAAGCAGATGGCGATTGACGCCGATCTATCCGCCGGCCTGATCAGCGAGGACGAGGCGCGGACCCGGCGCAAGACGCTGGAAGAGGAATCGAGCTTCTTCGGCGCAATGGACGGCGCGGCAAAATTCGTGCGCGGCGACGCCATCGCCGGCCTGATGATCACCTTCATCAACGTGGTCGCCGGGATCATCATCGGCGTCGGTCAGCAGGACATGAGCTTTGGTGACGCCGCCAACACCTACACTCTCCTGACGGTCGGCGACGGGCTGGTCAGCCAGATTCCGGCACTTATCGTTTCCACGGCGGCCGGCATGGTCGTGACCAAGGCAGGCGTAACGGGCAGCGCTGACAAGGCGGTGTTCGGCCAGCTCTCCGGTTACCCCAGCGCGCTCGGCGTCAGCTCATTCCTGATGGTTGCGCTCGCGCTGCTCCCGGGCGTGCCGATGCTGCCGTTCCTGGCCCTCGCCGGCGCATCGGGCGCAGGGGCCTGGGCCCTAACGCAGCGGAACAAGGAGGCGGCCCAACAGGAGGCTGCAGCCATCGAGGCAGAAGAAGCTGCGGTCCCGGTCGCGGAGGAGCCGATCTCCACCGCGCTGCAGATCGACCAGATTCGCCTGGAACTCGGCTACGGACTGCTGTCGATGATCAACTCCGAAAAGGGCCAGCGACTTACCGACCAGATCAAGGCCCTGCGCCGCCAGCTGGCTTCGGACATGGGATTCATCCTTCCCGCCGTGCGGATCCAGGACAACATGCAGCTCGGGCCCAATTCCTACGTGGTGCGCATCAAGGAGATCGAGGCAGGCGGCGGCGAAATCCGCCCCAACATGCTGCTGACGATGGACCCGCGCGGCGAGCCGATGAGCCTGCCGGGCGAGGACACGGTCGAGCCGACATTCGGCCTTCCGGCCAAGTGGGTCGGCGAGAACAACAAGGAAGAGGCGCTGTTCCGCGGTTACACCGTGGTCGATCCGCCTACGGTGATGACGACGCACATCACCGAACTGGTAAAGGACAACATGGCAGAGATGCTGTCCTACAGCGAGACCCAGCGCCTGCTGGACGAGCTCGACAAGGACCACCAGAAGCTGGTCGAAGACCTTGTGCCCAACCTGATCACGGTCGGCGGGATCCAGCGTGTTCTGCAGAACCTGCTGATTGAACGGGTCTCCGTCCGAGACCTGCCGACGATCCTCGAAGCCATCAACGAGGCCTGCGTGGCAACGCGAAACGTGACCGCGATCACCGAGCATGTCCGCTCGCGCCTCGCCCGACAGTTGAGTGACAGCCAGACCGATGGTGATGGCTATCTGCCGATCGTCTCGCTGTCGCCCGATTGGGAACAGGCCTTCGCGGAATCGCTGATCGGCGAAGGTGACGAGACCCACCTCGCGATGGCGCCTTCCCGGCTGCAGGACTTTATCGCCGCGGTCAGACAGCAGTTCGACAAGCAGGCGATGGAGGGCAACGCGCCGGTCCTGTTGACGAGTCCCGGCGTACGTCCCTTCGTGCGCTCCGTAGTCGAACGTTTCCGGCCTCAGACAACCGTCATGTCCCAGAACGAGATCCACCCGAAGGTCCGCATACGGACCCTAGGCGCGATCTAGGGAGCGGCGGCGATGCAACTGAAAAGCTTCGAGGCCTCCTCGCTACGCGATGCCATCGGCAAGGTCCGCGAATCGTTCGGCGAGGACGCACTCATCGTTTCCACCGACCACCGGGAGGCCGGGCGGTGCGCGTGACCGCCGCGATTCCGAAGAAGGACGAAAGTCCCGAAGATTTCACGATAGACCAGAAATCCTTCAACGGTGTCCCGACCGACGACCCGGTACCAATCCTCCGCGCGGCACTGGCCGACAACGGGCTGACCGGAGAACTGGCAAACCGGCTTCTGGACGCCGCTTCGTATGTTTCCACGCCGATTGCCCCGGCCCTTGCCCTGGCGGCGGCGCTCGATACCGTTTTCGACTTCGAGCCCTTGGGAAAGCTCGGGGGCCGGGTGGTGACCGACCACGGTTTGCGCAGGGCCACGCTTCTGATTGGCCCGCCCGGTTCGGGCAAGACCGTCACCGCGGCGAAAATGGCCGCGCGTGCCGCGCGCGCGGGCAACGGCGTGCGGCTCCTGACAATCGACACCCTTAAGACGGGCGGCATCGAGCACCTCAAGACGCTCGCGGACGCGCTGGGGGTCGGCATGAAAACAGCCCAGGACCCTCGCGAGCTCGCCGCGCTGATCGCCGGAAGCATGGGTGACATCTCCATCATCGATTCCAGCGGAATCAACCCGTTCGACAGCGTCGATGCCGACCACCTGGCCGAATTCATAGATGCCGTCGACGCGGAACCGGTGCTCGTCATGCCGGCCGGTCTTGACAGCGTCGATGCCATCGAAACCGCCCACGCCTTCGCCCGGCTGAAGTGCCGGCGCATGATTGTGACGCGCGTCGACATGACACGACGCCTCGGAAGCATCCTGGAATGCGCCTACGAGGCGGACCTCACCTTCTCGGACGTCTCCGTTTCGCCCGAGATCATCGGCCAGAATGGCGGCGGCCTGGGCACGCTCAACCCGGTGGCACTCGCACGCCTGATGCTGCCGGCACTCCTGCTGCACGAGGACGGCCCGGCTTCGCCCGGAGCCACAAACGAAGAGGAAAGGGTTTCGGTCACATGAGCGAGGCACTTCTGGACTCCGATCTCGTCGAAAACACCGCCGTGGAACGGACCCCGTCGCGCGCGCGCCGGATCGCGGTCGCATCCGGCAAGGGCGGGGTCGGAAAGACCTGGTTCGCCTCCACGCTCGCGCACAACTGGGCGCTCAAGGGCCGGCGCACCCTCCTGTTCGACGGCGACCTTGGCCTGGCCAATGTCGATGTGCAGCTCGGCCTCGCACCGGAGACGGACCTGTCGGAGGTCATCGCCGGACGCGCGCGAATTGAGGACGCCGTCCTGCGTGGCGCGGCAGAAAACCTGGACGTGATCGCCGGGAGCTCCGGCACGGCATCGCTCGCCGCACTTCCTGCCAGCCGACTGGACCGTCTCATCGCGGACCTCGATGTCTTCAATGCCGGTTACGACCGGATCGTGCTCGACCTCGGCGCCGGGGTCGACAATACGGTGCGCATGCTCGCCGCGACCGCGGATACCGTCCTCGTCGTGACCACCGCGGAACCCACCGCGATGACCGATGCCTATGCCTTCATCAAACTTATGCTGTTGCGCGACCCGGATACGGATCTCCGGGTCGTTGTGAACCAGGCGGCCAGCGTCAAGGAAGGCGAGGCGGTCTACGAGACACTGCGCAAGGCATGCGACAAGTTCCTGAAATACACACCGCCCCTGGCCGGAATTGTCCGCATCGATCGGCGCGTGACCGACGCTATCCGCAGCCAGAGCCTCATCATGACCCGCCACCCCACCGCCGCCGCGGCAGAGGATGTTGAGAAGATTGCCCGGGGCCTGCGGCGCGCCTTCGAATAGGCCGATATGAGCCAGGCCGTCACAGCAACCGGCTCGATCCCGCCCGGAACAACGTCCTACAGCGGACCCGGTGCATCAACAGGCGGTGCAGGCACGGGGGGCACCGGCGCGGGCACGACCTTCCTTGTTCCCAATCCGCCGCCCGCTCTGTCCGCGCTGCCGGCAGGCCAGGTCGTGCGCGCCATTGTCACCGGCAAAGGCGCGGACGGCACGACCCTCCTCGACACACGCTACGGCCAGATCCCGGTCAAGCTCCCGTTCGATGCGCCGCGCGGAGCCGTGCTGCGCCTGGAAATCGTGCAGGGTGGCGACCCTGCGAAGCTGATGATTGTCGACGAAGGCAGTCGCGAATCTCACCGACAGAACAGCGCACCGGGTCACAACGGAAGGACCGCGAACACAGTTCCGCGAACAGGCGATCTGGTCGCCGCGCGTACGGTTTCCTCCGCCCCCGCGCCCGGGACCACCGTGACGCCTGCGATCAACGCGGGGCAGGACTTCACTGCGAGGATTGTCTGGCTCGGGACAAGTACGTCGGCGGGTGGGACCGAGCGTACCGGCCTGATCGTCGGGAGGATCGGGTCATCGCCGCCCGGCGGTCCCACGGCCATACAAACCCCTGCGGGTCAGCTGGTCCTGCCGGGTATCGGCGGCTTGCCGCGTGGTTCTGAGATCGCCCTGCGGCCGCTTGGCGGACAGCCGGGCGGCCCAGTCATGCCGGCTGGCAACTTCGCCGGCACACCGGCATTAACAACGCTCGGAAGTGCGTGGGCCGCGCTGGAAGACGCACATGGCATTCTGACCGGCACCTCTCTAAGCGCAAACCCGGCGCCGGCCGCGGGCCCGTCGGTCATTCCCGCCACCGGCCCCCAACTCGCAAGCGGGATGTTGCTGTTCCTGAATGCGCTCTTTCAGGGCAACATCCAGGAATGGCTCGGGCGTGACGCGATGCGCGTGCTCGCCCAGAACGACCGGCTGGGTCTCTCACGTCGGTTGTCCGATGACTTCACGCAACTCTCGCGGCTCGCGACCGAACCGACCGCCGGCGAATGGCGCATGGCGGTGTTGCCCCTTCTGAACGACAACATGCTGCAACAGATCCGGCTGTACATTCGCCAACTCGGGCAGGATGACGACGCGAAAGACATACCGCCCGGCACGCGATTTGTGGTCGAAGCCTCCCTCAGCCGGCTCGGTGCGATTCAACTCGACGGCCTCGTGCGGCCCGGCCGGTTCGACCTGATGGTTCGCACGCACGAGCCGTTGCCCGAGACGATGCGCGCCGACGTAACCGAACTGTTCAAGAATGCCGGCCGCGAGTTCCGGACGGCGGGCCGTATCGACTTCCGGATCGAGAACCCGTTCTCCGTGAACCCGGCAGCGGCGGACGAACGCGCGTCGGGTGTCTACGCCTGAACCTTCTGGTCGCGACGAAAGCCGTTCAGCGCAACCTCGTCGAGCAGGCTCTGGTCGCGTTTTTGCTCCTGACGGGCAACCCGGTCACTTTCCTGCTGGGCCGCAAGTTCAAAGCGCTTGAGTTCACGAAACGCGTCGCGCACCTCGGCTTCGGCCCGGGCGATCTCCTGCGCCAGCGCGTTCATTTCCCTGTCGATACCATGCCGGCGCTGGCGTGTGGCGATGATGTATTCGCCGATAACGAACGAGGCTTCCACGTTCCCGCGCGCGCGCGCCGTTTCGGCGGCGTACTCGGCTTCAAGCGCAATGCGACGGCTTTCGATCTCGTCCGCCCTGGTTTCAAGGCTCGACAACGCGCGGCGCGCGACGTCGAGTTCGTGTTTGCGCAAACGGATCAGGGTTTCGAACGACTTCATGCGGACGCCATCGGCTGACCGGCCAGGTCGGTGACGGCAAATTCAGCGGGAGGTGATTCGACGTCCAGCGACTGGCTGGCGGCCGGTGCCATGTCATCG
Organism: Alphaproteobacteria bacterium; assembly: GCA_017643325.1. GTDB lineage: Bacteria > Pseudomonadota > Alphaproteobacteria > UBA6615 > UBA6615 > JABJAG01. The sequence continues at coordinate 12,099 of JAEPNS010000065.1, forward strand.
GGATCCGGGTCGACAGTCGGCGGCGCTTCGTCCTGCTTCATGCCGAGAATTGCTGCAAGCTCATCGTACCCGCTGGCCAGGTCGCTGCGTTCGTCGATCGCCTGGGACAGGAAACCCTCAAGGGCCGGGTAGTATCGGATCGCCTCGTCGACCTCCGGGTCGGCCCCCTCCCGGTATGCCCCAAGCCGGATCATCTCGGCCATGTCCTCGTAGCGGGATAGCAGCGCTCGGGCGCGCCGGATCAGGGCGTTCTGGGTGTCGTCATTGCAATCAGGCATCGTGCGCGAGATCGAACGCAGGATGTTGACGGCGGGATACCTTCCGCGTTCGGCGATGGCACGTTCGAGCACGATATGCCCGTCGAGCGTTCCGCGTGCTGCATCGGCAACCGGTTCGTTGTGGTCGTCGCCTTCCACCAGAACCGTAAAGAGTCCCGTGATGTTGCCGGTGCCTTCAACGCCAGGCCCCGCACGTTCGAGAAGTCGCGGCAACTCGGCAAAAACGGTTGGCGTGTACCCCTTGCTCGCAGGGGGCTCGCCGGCACTCAAACCAATCTCGCGCTGTGCCTGCGCGAACCGGGTCACACTGTCCATCAGGCAAAGCACCTCCTTGCCCTGATCGCGGAAATACTCGGCGAT